>CAVKZO010000004.1:0-51184 GCA_963661135.1 Lachnospiraceae bacterium
GTCATAGCCTCCTTAAATTATTGAACAAATTTATTATAGGTTATGGCTTTTTTTATTTTAAAGAAAAAAATAAATTACACAAACTTTTTGACAACTCTCGATTTTATCAAGAAAAATCAAATCGTGTTAAATCGTGTAAAATTTTAGCACCCCTAATAATTTTTAGCACCCTTTGCTTCAAATCGTGTAAAACGACTCAACCAATAATAAATTTATACTCTAAAATCAGCTTATCGTGTAAATGATGCAGATGGATTTTATCAAAAAACACTATAAATATAGCATATTTTGCTAAATTTAGGCATAAAAAAGTCCGACACGTTAGTATCGAACATAATTTCTAATAATGGGGCGAATAATGGGGATCGCACCCATGCATGACCGGTTCACAGCCGGTTGTGTTAACTACTTCACCATATTCGCCAGTAGTTAAAATACTATAATAAAAATAGTTTAAAATCAATATATATTTTTAAAATATTAGGGATTTCAACTATTTTTTGTTTTGTTGGTGAAGATTAAACTTCACCAACAAACATTGATTCTACTTTTTAGTTTCTTTAGGAGGAAGTAAATCCCAATCTGGGAATCCTTTAGCGTAAGAAGAGAAATCTTCAGTGAATGTATCTTCTTCACTTTCAACTTCAATTTCTTCCCTAATATCTTCTAAATTTTCATCAAGGGATAAATCTTCTTCGATTGGTTCTTCAGTTGTTTCAACTTCAGCGACTTCTTCTTTTACTTCTACCGCTTCTTCTTTAACTTCTTCTTCAGGAGTAGGAGTTTCTTCTAATATTTTTTTATCTTCCATGTTATTTACCTCTATAAATCGATAGTTTCAGATTTTTCATCATTCTTAAATGATTCGACAAGTTCATTACCTTTATTACGTGCAACAAGTGCATTTGTAAGTAATGAAACAGATTCGCTTTCTTTTGAATCGTAATAAGCATTGATCGCTTTTCTATTTCTATCGTTTTCTTCAAGCTGTTTTGTAGCCTTTTTACGCATTGATACACCAACAAAGATTGGAACGATTAAGAAGAATAAGCAACCTGCGATAATTCCACCAGTCTTTTTCTTTTTAGTTGGTGTTTCATCATCGATCTTGCTTAAAGCTACTTTTCTCTCGCTTTCATATACATCTTTTAATGATGTAACTAAAGCTTCTTTATTTTCGCTATTTTCAGTTTCTCCGGTCCACTCAAAACTTCTTCCATTAACGACACTTCCACTATCTTTGATAATTAAATCAATCTTAGTAGGATATTTATCTTTATATTCGACAATGAAGTCATTGAAAGCATTTTTAATATATCCTTTCATCATAGCTAGAGCTGTCTTTTTAGCTGATGGTTTTGCATCTGGTTGAACGATAGCATCTCTTAATCTAACAACGAAATCGACAGGATCATCTCTTCTCTTCTCTTGTTCGAGAGCCATCTTCTTTTTAGCTAATTCTTCATCGCCTTCAAATTCTTTGACGTATCCTAAATATTTTTCTTCATATCTAAGAGGAGCTTCATCATCTTCAAAGTTAGTGACAAGGTAATATAATTGATCATCGATATCCTTAACTAATTGTTCTTTATCGACGATTTCTTCTTTTATTTTTCCAATATAACTCTTAATACCTCTATTTGGGTTTTCATCTTCACTTGCTTTAATACGTTTTAAGTAGTTCATCATGTCGTTATATTGAGGTGAAACTATTTGTAATGCTTTAAATTCAGGTGTATTAGGAATTTGTAAGCTTGAGCATTGTGCGAAGAAATTCTTCCAATATTCATTTTGTTCTTGTTCAAATTCAGGTTTAGAAGAGATGATTTTATTTAACCATTCATTGATTTGGTCTTCACAGATATTATCTTTATCTACACCAAAGATTCCACTGGTATATGAATCAACATAGGATATGATTGATTTTTTCATCTTGAATGGATCTTGTAATGAGAAATATCTAGATAACCAAGCGAAACAGACATTAGTACCTTCTTTTCCTTCTGAAATTCTTCCTGCATTAACACGTCTTGTAATTAAAGCGAATAATAAGCAAGTTTTAGCTTCATCACGTTTATAAGCTTCTTTGACTGCTCTTTGAGCAAGTGCTTTATTGTCACTGATCCAAGCTGCTAAAGCGACTAATGCTGGAGCGAGCCAATATTTAGGAGCTGAAATCATGAGTTGCTCAGTACATTGACTGATTGTTGTTTTTGTGATGAGTCCTAAATCGTTAGCTTGTAAAATACCAAGCATATTATCACGAACAAGTTTTTGAGTGCCAAATTTTTGTTCAAGTTCTTGTCTAACACGAATAATTTCTGTGATAGCTCTTTGTAAAGCTGCTGATTTCTTTTGCTCTTTACGCATCTCAAATAATTGTTGTTTCAAATAGTTGAGTTCTTTTTCAGTCTCTTTACGATTTTCTTCAACTTGTTTAGAAATGTTATTAACATTTCCGTTGACGATTGTTAAGTTCTTATCGATGTGATTGCCTAAATTATTAATCGCGCTATACACACCACTAAGATCAATAGTTACAGTATCTGCCATAAATTCCCCTTTCACTATGAATTTTTCATTTTTGATTCATAGACAGTCTTAACTTTTATATACGCCTTGGAGTATTTAACTTTATTAACTTCATCTGTAATGAGGTCAAAAATCTCTCCAATTGGTACCACGCAATCGTTGTAAATCCTATTTGTTTTCGTCTTCAAAAAGAAGGTTCCATTTTGTAAAGGTGAATCAGGATTTTTTACAACGCTAATATAAAGAGCATACCAAGTTTTTGGTATCGCAACTCTTCTAGTTACATTTTTATATATATCCACCATTGAATGTGTTAACCAGTCAAAATTTTCTCTTTTTAATATTAAAGATGGAGAAAATCTTTCTACGAATTCTCCTAGTTCTTTAGTATCGTCATACTCACTAAATTTCTTTAATACTTGCTCTTCAAATTTTTCAACTTTAAAAGCTTTTTTACATAAAATATTTTTAAACATCTCTTCTTCTTCAACTTCAAATTCTATGTTTTCAAGCCTATTTAAAAAGAATTCTTCGATGATTTTACTATTTTTTGTAGTAGCGACAAAGCTTTTATAATAATCGATTATAAAAGAAGCTATTACGCTATTATTGACCATTGTTAAAGCGTGTTCTGCACATTTTAAGCTAGAATCAAAACTTCCAGCCATAAAAAGATTATAAGCTTCTTCGATAGCGTATTGAGCATTAGGAGATGCTGTAGAATGTTTTTTTGGAAAAGTGACATCTAATCCGCACCAAGGGCATTTAGCACTTCTTGTTTTGAAATTGATCATTGATGAAGGAATTTCACTTCCACATCCTTGACAACGATATTTTTCACCTTCCATAAAATTAACATTCCCCTAAATTTAAATTATTTAATTACTAATATTTGATTTCTATTCTTAAGTAATGCTTTAGCTATAACTATCGCATTAAGAATCGCAGCTTTTTCAGCACCATTTTTAATTAATGATTTAATCGTTACGATTTGTTCGTTCAATTCTTCTTCAATCTCTTTTGTTTTTTCGTTTGATGCAGTTGAAGAATTTTTGATACTTTCATATAATTCGTTCAATTCTTTTTTAACATCACTATCAGTTGTGTAAGATAAAATATTAGAAACCGAAACTGCTACAAGCCTCCAATCTTTCATTCTCGTTTCCCTTCTTGCGGTATTATCATTGACTCTAGTTAAATGTTTGTACGCAACAAGAAAGAAAGCTAGATAAAGTAACACTAAAATTAAATTGACGATCAATCCCCAAATATAGTTATCAGTATTAACAGCCATAACGATGATATTAAATATGCTACTTACACCTAAATATCCAGATGTCACTAAAAATATAGGTAATAAAGATGTGGATACATTTTTATTGTAAACTTTAATTAATGTAGATAATCCACATACGATAAATGTACCAGTTAAGAATCCATACCCTAACCAAACAGAAGCTTTAGCTGTAGAAATATCTTTACTAGCCACGATTGGCCAAAATACGCAATTTAGAATTAAAAATCCGATAATTACAAGTAGCAATGGTACTTTTCCAGTAATAAATTTTTTCATTATTTTTCTCCTTTAATCGTTTTTAGTGCCACAATTTGGACAGAATTTACTTCCATTAGGAATCTCAGTGCCACAATTTGAGCAATGCTTTACTAATTTTTCTCCACAGTTTGGACAGAATTTAGCCCCCGGTGTGATAGCTCCACCACATTTTGGACAAAAACTTCCAATTTTTTCTCCACAGTTTGGACAAAATTTAGCACCTTTATCTATTTCAGCACCGCATTTAGGGCATTTATCTTTTAATGTTTGAGGTTTATCATTCATTGAATTCATCGTGTTAGAAGCCATTTGACCCATTGCTCCACCAAATGCTCCTCCCATTCCTAAGCCCATTCCTAAGCCCATTCCTGCACCCATAAACTGCCCAGGTTGCGCTTCATTTCCTGCAGCTGTTTTTAATACATCAAAACCTTTTTCTTGTTGATATGAATAGCCTTCTCTAGCTCTTTTTCTAGCGAGTGCTTCGCTTTGCATATCCATTCTTCTAGCTTCGATCTTCATCTTGTTGATTTCATTAAGATCTTCATCAGGAACGTTGATTGTCATGAAAGAGAAATTATCGATTCTAATTCCGTATTCATCAAAATAAGGAATCATTTGCTCTTTCATAGCATCAGATAATTCAGAATAGTGAGATGCTACAGAAAGAATTCCGATTTTTCTCTCAATCATTATCTTTCCAAGTAAATCACCAACTTTTTCAACTATTTTTCCTCTTAAATATTGAGCTAATTCATCTTTTGTAAAGCAAGCTCTACTACCGTTAACTTTATTAAAGAATTTAATTACACTAGTAAAATCATTTTCATCATTATTAATATGAGCACCAAATAAACCTGCTGCTCTAACGTGAATATTAACTCCTTCGATAGCATCTTCCATTTGTATAGGAGTTTGTGTTCCGAATTTTAAATCATTAAATGTTACTAAATTTATAAAATAAACTGAACAATGAAATGATGATTGGCCATTAGAGAACCACCTTTTGAGTTTATTGATAGGTGTAAACATCGAGTTATTTGATTCATCTAACGTATAATGTCCAGGAAGGAAAGAAATAATTTCACCTTCATTAACAAAAAGAGCCACTTGATTTGGAGCGACTAAAAGTTGAGCGTGACAACTGAAATCTTCAGATTCATGTTTATAGACAATTATGTCATTAGCACTAGTTTCTCTTGGCTCATATTTAATTACTTCGATATTAATTAACATACTTAACTCCTTTAAAGAATTGTTTATTAACTACTAATTTTTTTGACTTGTTATATTTTTGAGTATATAGAAAAAAAAAAAAAACAAGGCTTTTCTAGCCTCGTTCCTTTTGTAAAAAAAACATGTTTTTATCGTTATTTTCGAACCATTTAAATCAATCCATTCAGTAAATCATATATTTTTTTATTAAGTTAATTAATTAACATTAAACGAAATAAAGTCTTATTTTGTTTAAAAAAATTTTAATTTTAATACTTTCTTAATATTAAATTAATCGATTAATCACGTTTTACAACATGACATTTTCTGCATCTAGGTTCATAAGATTCTTTTGCACCTACTAAAACGACTGGATCTTTATCGCTTGCAGGTTCTCCATTTACTAATCTTTGAGTTTTTGTAGCTTGTCTTCCGCAGCATGAACAAATTGCAGTAAGTTTAGTTATATCTTCAGCTCTAGCTAAAAGAGAAGCGCTAATTGGGAAAGGATCACCTTTAAAATCGCAATCTAAACCAGCAGTGATAACTCTAATTCCTCTATTAGCTAGCGATTCACAAATATCTATAACTTCTTCATCTAAAAATTGAACTTCATCGATACATACGCAATCTAAATCGCTTGTTACATATTTTAAAATATCGCTACTTTTTTCAATAGGAATACATTTATAACTTCTTTTTTGATGAGATACAACCTCATCTTTACTGTACCTATCATCGATCTTAGGTTTGAATACTAAAAACTTCTTTTTAGCATAAATAAGTCTATTAATTCTTCTTAATAATTCTTCGCTTTTACCTGCAAACATAGGTCCAGTAATAACTTCAATATAACCACAGTAACTATCTTCGTGTCCCATATATAAAACCATCCTTTTAAAAATCAAAAAAATTTTAGCAAATTTATATTTAAATAAAAATAGTATTTTAAAATCTTTATATAAATATAATATCAGTTTATAAACTTATATTTATATAATTGGTATAAGTACTAAACAATAAAAATAATGTGAATAGATTATATTTAAAATAATATAATTTTTTTGATGAAAAATAGTAAATTCAAAAAGATATTTGGATCTATAAATCTTTTAGAAGGAAGCCCTTATAAAGTCATAATTCTTTTTAGTATCTCAATATTAATATCTAACTTTTTAGCGAGTGGATTAGATTTAATAAACGTATTAATTTTAAAGAAAACTGTAGGTACAGATTCAGTTACTAGCATGAATTGCACTAGTTCAATCTCTGCTATTCTATTTAATTTTGCTTATGGTTGCACAACTGGATTCAGTGTTATTTTATCTAATAAATTTGGTGCTAAAGATAAAGATGGCATGAAGAAAACTTTCTTTAATAGCATCATCATTTCTATTATATTAGCCTTAACGATATCTATAATTGGGATTTTATTATTACGTAATATGCTAAATTGGTTAAATATCGATGAATTATATTTTGATAAAGCATATAAATATTTTATTTTAGTTTTAATATCATTCGTATTTACATTATTAAATAATTTAATGAGCAACTTCTTAAGAGCGATGGGAAATTCATTTATCCCTTTATTATTCGCTTTTTTAACGACATTATTTGATATATTAGTAGCATTTTTATTAACTGGAGTAATTCATCTTGATGTTGTTGGTTGTGGTATAGCGTATTTATTAACCAACTTTCTAGGTTTCTTATTTAATTTTATTTATATCTACAAAAATTATCCATATCTTAGATTTAAAAAAGATTCTTTAAAATTAAATAAAGATGAAGTAACTAATTTACTCAAAACTGGTTTACCTTTAGGTTTTCAATGGTCAATCTTATTTATCGGATCTTTTATTCAAAGTAGTAAAGTAAATACTTTTGGAGCTAACGCAACTAAAGCGAATAACTGTAAAACACGGGAAAACTACTTAACTATCCCTTTAACAAGTATCGCTAGTGCGCTTCTATCTTTTATTGGACAAAATTACGGTGCTAAACAATATAAAAGAATTAAAGTTGGTATTAAACAAACTATTATTATAGAAATAATTTTATATACGATATCTTTAATTGTTGGATTATCAACTATTAAATATGTTCCATATATCTTTTTAGAAGAACAATACGCTAATGATCCTAATATCTATTTTTATGCTACGACTTACTTATATTTTGTTGTAGTATCTTTAATATTTCAAGGACTACTGCTCACATTTAGAAGCTCTTTGCAAGGCATTAAAAAGACGATGATACCTTTTTTAAGCGGAATAGGGGAATTATTTGCTAGGGCTTTTGTATGTCTATTTATTCCTCAACTTATCGATCCAACTAATCCAATAAGCAATAAAGCATATATAGGATTATGTTTTTCTACACCATTTGCGTGGATTGTGTCTTTCATTATCATGGGTGGATTTACTATTTATTTTATTTTTAATAAAGAATTTGAAGAAGGTAAAATTAAAGAAATTGGAGAAAAAAATTTAATAAAATATGGATATAACACTAAGCCTTTTTACATATCATTATTAATAATATTTATTACAATAGTCTTAGTCGTATTTATTTCTATCTCTTTAAAATAATTATTAAATTTAAATAAAAAAGCTAAATGGTTTTTATTAATACATTTAGCTTTTAATTAATATTTATTAAATGATTCTAGAACCAGTAATAGGATCAAAAACCATAGCGTTATCTAAATCTAATGTTAATTTCAATATATCTCCAACTTTAACAGGTGTCGTTCTAGAAAACTTACATACGACATCAGAATCCATAAAGTCAAAGTGCACATTATATTCAGAACCAAGAAGCTCACTAACTGTAACTTCCACCAACACTTCATTTTCTTTTAATACTTCATTTTCTTTATTTAATTCAATCTTTAGGTATTCAGGTCTAATAGCTACGATTAAATCGTGCTTTTCTCCAGAAAGAACATTTTTAATTTCAGCATGTTTTTGTTCTCCTAAAACTAAATCTTTGCTGAAATCTTTCCCTTCGATGCTCTTCTTTTTAAATAAATCTTTTATTTTAGTAAAGAAATTCTTCTTTTTATTGCTTGATCCGGTTTTTCCAATTCCACCTAGAGCAGACAACATCTTCAATAATTTTTCATCATTTTCTTTATCGAAATTTGAGATGATATTTTCAAATTCACAATCAATATTTTTATAAAAAACATCGTGCTTATCTTTAAATTTATCATCAACTTTAGTTACGATATTCTCTCCAAAATCTAAAATTCCATCAATATCATATTTAACTTTAAATGTATTGATAGTTGGAGATCCAATAAATTTAGCAACGAATAAATTTTTAGGATTAGAATAAATTTCATCAGGTGTTCCGATTTGTTGAATAAATCCTCTACTCATAACGACGATTCTACTAGCCATCGTCATAGCTTCAGTTTGGTCGTGAGTAACGTAAATCGTCGTAGCTTTAATATTGTTATGGAGTTTAACTATTTCGCTTCTCATAACCAATCTTAATTTAGCATCGAGATTTGATAGAGGTTCATCCATCAAGAACAAAGGAACATCTTTAACGATTGCTCTTCCTAAAGCGACACGTTGCATTTGACCACCAGACAATTCTTTAGGTAACTTATCTAAATACATTCCTAAATCTAATACTTTAGCTGCATCGAATACTTTCTTTCTTATTTCGTATTTATCTAATTTCCTATATTCTTTTTTGACTTCACCAGATTCATCGATTTCTTCGTACTTGTCATTGATTAAAATTTTATTTTCTTCAATATTTTTTACTTCTTTTTCTTTAATTAAAGATGAATATGAGATTAAATCATTTTTAATTGCTTCTTTATTGTTAGATAATTCTTCATATGTTTTATATTTTAATTTATCAAAGAATTTAATTAATAATAAAGAAGAATTAATCGATATATTTAATCTCCAAGCGATATGTTCTTCTGGAGTTATATGGACTCCTTTTTTATTGAGTCTTTCGATCATAACTTTTAATAGTTGATCGTAGTTGTCTTCGATTAATTTATTGATTTCATCTACACTTTTTAAATCTTCATGAACGATATTAAGATTATATTTATTAATCTTTAAAGGAAATGCGATATTTTCATAAACATTCATTTGTGGATATAAAGCGTAGGATTGGAAAACTATAGCCATCTTTCTATCTTTAGTAGGTTTATAGTTTATCAATTCCCCATCTAAATATAATTCGCCTTCACTGATATCTTCTAATCCTGCAATCATTCTTAAAGTTGTAGATTTTCCACATCCAGAAGGTCCCACAATGACGATAAATTCATTCTTTTTAACACTTAAACTAAAATCGTAAACAGCTTTTTCACCATTAGGATATATCTTTTCTAAGTGATTGATTTCTAAAAATTCATTCGTTAAATTATTTTCCATAAATTTACCTACCTTTTAACACCAGTTGAAGCAACTCCATCGATCATCTTATTTTGAGTGCATATAAATACGATCATGATTGGAATTAAAGAGAATACAGATGTAGCCATAGCTACACTTGTAGCAGACCAAGCGCTATCGCTTCCTGTATATCCAGTTAAAGCGACAGTCACAGTATTAAAGAATTTACTTTGTCCACTTAATAATAATTGAGGCCAAGCTAAATTATTCCATGCCCCAGTAAAACCAAATAACACAATTAACATAATTGTAGATTTAGCTAGAGGCATCACAATTTTAAAGAATATTGTTCTATTGCTAGCTCCATCGCTTCTAGCGCTATCGACGATATCCATAGGGATTGAAGCAAAGAAATTTTTCATAAGTAAAAGATTAAAAATTCCTGTTGATCCTGGTACAATCAACCAAAAATAAATATATAAATAACTTCCAACTTCACTTTGAATATTGAGTAATTCTCTAAAATTAGCATAAATCGCATAAGATGAAGCTGTACCTAAAACTCCAGGGACAGTCATCCATAAAACAAGGAAATTAATCAATATTTTCTTACCTTTAAAATTTAAGAATACAAATGCGTATGCAACAACTAGATCAAATATTAAAGAAATGAAGACGTTTGCGAATGTCGACCAAAGAGAGTTAAGCATCCAAATAGGCATAGCATCAATCTTTCCGTCTCTAATTAAGAATCCAGAGTAGTGTTCAATAGTCCAAGCATTCCAATTTGATGGGAATAATAATTCAGGATGTCCGATAAAATCTTCAGGAGTTTTAAAAGAGACTCCAATCATATAAATAACAGGGATGATCCGAATAATGCTAACAATTAATAAAATGATAAAAGATACTAATTTTTCTTTAAAAATAGTTCTTTTAGATTTACTCCATGGTTTTCTTTTTCTTTTTACCATTTCCATAACTACATTCCCTCACCAAATCTAGATGATACAGCTTTACTATCTCTACTAGCAAAATTATCTTCATATTCTTTATATGAATTTACTAAATACGTCTTCCTTCTTTCTAAATTCATTATCTTGTTTTCTGTGATGCTAAAAATTAATACAATAAGTCCGAAAATAACTGTGCAAGCACAGACGAATCCTGTACGTTTAGCGTAAGTTGTCGAAGATAACCAAGTTTGAATAAACATCATTGGAGAAACAGAAATATTAGCATTAGAATTATCTTTTAAAACAGTAACTTGGCCATATAAACCTAAATAACCAATTAAAGTATTAAATAAACATATTCCGATAGAATATTTCATATTAGGTAACGTAACTTTTCTAAGCAAAGTAAATCTATTTCCACCATCTACTTCACAAGCTTCGTATAAAGATTTTGGGATATTTCTTAAAGCACCAGAAAATATAACGAAATTAGTACCTGTTTGCCACCATATCGAAGCGATTAAAATTACAATCCACCTCAATATATCGTTTTCAAATGGTTTTCCGCTTAGCCAAGAAATATTAGTATGAAACCAAGCGTTAATTAAACCAGTTTCACCACTCCCAAACATATTTCCAAATATGATACCTACAATAGATATCGATATGACGCTAGGAAGATAGATTATCGCTCTAAATAATTTGTATCCAGGTGGATGAAAATTAATTAAGTAAGCTAATAAAAATGGAATTATAATCAAACAAGGGACAGCGACTAAATCAAAAAGAAGCATCGTTCCAAAGGATGACCAAAATTCCACAATGAAGCTTTTATCAAACGATTCAAAAAGATATTTGTAGTTTTGAAAATTATTCCATTGATTTCCACTTGTAGCATAAGGGTTATAATCCATGAAAGAAAATACAAAACCCATGATACATGGAATAATTGTAAAGATGACAAAAATAATGATGTATGGGCTTATTAAAGCCCATGACATCAATGATTCTTTTCTTTTACTTTTAACCTGTTTTCTTTTTAAAACGTTAACATTAGCTTCCATATCTTTATCATCTTTTAAAAATTATTATAAGAATTCGATTTGATCGTTAACTGTCTTTTGAGCACTTTCGATTGTTGATTTATCGTTAGCCCCACTAGAATCAGTTAATACGTTAGTTGCTAATCCTTGAAGATATCTAAATGTAACCTCGTAGTAAGGAGTATTTCCACTGCAAACGAAGTCATTAATATCGTTATAGAATGGTTGGATATAATCTTTTACAGCTTCAGAATTAGTATATGTTTTATTAGTTCCAATTGTTGTTGAGGCACTAATATGACCAGCATCAGCCCATTCAACACCAATTTCAGCGTTTGTTGTAAACCAATTTGTAAATTCAACAATAGCTGCTTTAACATTGATATCTCTAACAGTAGAAGTTATAGCAAAACTATGAGAATCTCCAAAAATCTTGCTTCCATTTTCACTATTTTCATCCATTGCAAACCAGTTAGCTAATGATGTGGCACCAATCTTTTCTTTAGCGCCAGCAACGCTTAAACCTTGATCGTTAGCAAATTTAGAAATTACAGAATCTTTATTCCAAGGAACATAAACAAAGAATAATGATTTACCTTCTGTAAATAAGTTAACTGATTGAGTTTCGCTAATATTATATTGACTGATTGAAGGAGAAGCGTTAAATATATCTCTAATTGATTGGAAACCATTTTTAAATGCAGTTAAATTAGGTTCGCTTGCCCAATCGACAGTATAATTTTCAGTATCGTAGAATTCGACGCCATTTTGAGCTAAAGCAGTTGTGAATCCATACATTTGGAAGAAAGAGAATTGCGTTGACCAACTTAATGGTACAAAGCTACTCCCCTCTCCTTGTTTAACTTTTTTAAGTAAAGCAATTAATTCACTATGATTTTTAGGTAAAGCACTTTCTCCACCATATTTAGCTAAAATATCTTTGTTATAGAAAACAATCTCACTTTGAGCATCTACTGGTACTTGGAAAGTATATCCACTATATCCTAAATCAGCATATTTGCCTAAATTCTCAGCAAAATCATCCATCGAAATAGAAATTCCTGATTCTTCCATTGCTTCATCCATCGGTTGAATGATCTTATTATCAGCGTAACGTTTTAAAAATCTTTGGTGACACATGATCATATCAGGAGCATTTGTTTTTTGTGTAACTTGTTGAGCGATCGTATTATCAAAATTGTCTTGAGAAACTGAACTAACATTGATATGAATCTTACCATCGTATTCACTATTAAATGTATCGACAATCGAATTAAATGCAGCTAAATCATCCCCAGCAACAATCGTAGTTAAATCGATATCAACATCTTCAAAAACAACATCATCACCATCTTTTTCTAATTGTCCAGTAGTAGTCCACCATGGATCAGTGATAGTGTTTTTATCATCATCAGGAACAGTTGTTCCTCCACAGCTTGATAAGCAAGCAACTGCTAATCCTGCAATTATTAATTTGTTCTTTTTCATATCCAACCCTCCTATTTTTTGGTTAATTTTACAACAAAACCGCCATTTTTAACTAATTTAAAGTCTCTAACAGAATCTTTAGTGACAGTTGCGGTTGATTTTTTAATTTCAGTATATGTATCACCATCTTCGAATATAGTCGCGTTATATTCTCCGCTATCAAGGAAATCGAATTTTAGTTTGCTAATAGTTCTTTCTTCAACTCCGTTAGCACAAGCTAAATACCATGTATCACCTTGCTTTCTAGCAGCGCAATAATATTCATCTAAATCACCATCTACAAAACACATATCATTCCAAACAGTATTGAAATTCTTGTATAATTCTTCCCATTCTGTTCCGATGTAGTTTTCTGGTTCATCACCAAATGATGTTTGACCAGATTCATATAAGAAAGCTAAAGCCATTTGACTACCGATTGTCATACCTTTACTTAAAGGTTTAACAACAGGAGTAAAATCGCTTGGTCCAACATTGCTTCTTACAAATAAAGAATTAACTGTAATACTGCTTGTGATCGATTTAAATTCGTTACCTCTAACAGCTTCTCTATTTATAACATTAGGGTATTTTCTTCTTTCTCCTGTAGGTTTATTTGAACCATGGCAATTTACAACCATTTGCAATTTAGCACATTCTTGGTAAATTGCTTCATACCAATCAATCGTGCCTTTATCTTCACCTTGATGTGAATTTCCGGTTGCGTTTTGTCCATCGAAGAAGTCGATTTTAATACCATCGGCTCCGTAGCTCTTCCAAAGTTTCAATTTAGATTTTAAAGTATCTCTAGATGTTTTAATTTGTCCAAAATCAGTTAAAGCATTGCACCAAACGATGACTTTAATTCCTTTTTCATGAGCTGATTCGCAGAATGATTTCATTCTAGTAACATTAAGTCCAGCGTTCCACCCTCCATCGAGTAAAACGTATTTCCATCCCATTTGAGATGCTAAATCTAAATATTTATCATGTAAATCAAAATTGGTTTGATCGATTCTTCCATTATATATTAACCAGCTCCATGCGCAAGCTCCAGGTTCAACCCAATCGTAATTGTATATTTCCTTTTCTTCTTCGCTTAACTCATCGTAATCATCTGGTTTCCAATATTCGACATCATCATAAACTTTCTCTACGATTTCAGTTTCAGTGATATCTTTTAAGCTACCGACACTTGAAACTCTCCAAGGACTCTCAAATGGAGTAGAGATTTTTGCTTCTTCAGTCGCATCAGCAATCGTAGCAGGAGAATGGATAAAAGATAACGTACCTGTTCCCTCATCTTCTTCTCTCTCTTTTAAGAAAGATCCATAAAAATCACTACCGATTAAAGAGCTTTCTGTAACCAAAGAATAAATATCGCTATCATTAACTTTATAAACTAAAGGCATCGATAAACTTCTACCAGCTAATTTTGATGATTTTCTTTTTGAATATGTCTCTTCGTATGAAAAGCATTCATCACCGCTCATATTGCTTGAATATGGCATCGACCAAACATACGAATTATCAGGCAAAGCATATTGAGACATCTCATAATTTAAATTTAATTCTTTAACAGCGCTATAATCATTAGAATCTACTACATTATATTTAAATGCATATCCATCATCATACGCTCTCATCGTTAAAACTAAATCGTATGATCCATCAGTAAATGTAAATATAGTTTGATTACAATTATCTTCTACTTCTGTATGCCTACCGGTTTTATTTTTGTAAGTTAAATAAATTGCTGATTTTTCAATATCTTTTAAAGATAATAACTGATATAAATTGGCTTCTTTAAAATCGTATCCTAATAAAGAATTATTTACAGTATATACGTTATCTTTCGTAACGTTATAATATAAAGTCCCAGAATCATCTAAAATAACTTGTACGACTAATTTACCATCTGGAGATTCAATTTCCCAATGATCTCCTGATATTTCGTTACCTTTACCTCCGCCATCGTTACAACCGGTAATCCCCAATATCGCAGTAGGTAACACTGCAAATGATAACACTTTCAATAATTTAGATCTTTTAATCATGAATCACCTCTTAATTAAGCAGCAATTAAAGAACTGATGCTATCCATTAAACCTAATAAATTATTTTCGATTGCATCTTCAGCGCTATCTTCTTCAACACAAGGAATTAAAACTCCTTCTGAAGCTGTCTTATTGAAAATTTCTTTTTCATACATACAACCATCTAAAGTTCTAATATCATCGATACTATTAAATAATGTGCTACACATTTTAATATTTGCATTTGATGAATTTTTAAAGTCATCAGATTCTACGATCGATTTTCTTAAAGGAATATATAAATTCTTAGCGTAATTTAATGAGTTATCACTAACATATTCAACAAATTTAGCAGCTGCAGCAATTTGAGTTAAATTGACATTTTTAGCTTTATAGAACGCAAATCCAGCAGCGATTGAGCTAAATTCATTTTTATGAGTAGCTGTAGAATCAACATTGAATAAACCAGATAAAGGCATATATTCAACTGCGCTATCTTTCGATGTGAGTCCATAAGGGACATCAGCGATAGCCATTAAACAATTTTTATTTTTAACTTTAGAAACAGCATCACCTCCACCAAAGGAGTCATTTAAACCTAATTCACCGTGACATTCACCGTTTTTACCAAATAAATTGTAATATGCTGTCATAGCGTTTTTAGCTTTTTGATAGCCTTCTTCCGTATCCCATTCATTAACTAATTTTCCGTCTTTTAATGTGTAATATTCAGCATCATTTTGGAAGAATACACTTTGTGCTGTTCCTTCTTTAAAAGTCCAGCCTGGTGAAGCTAATATCGATTTAAAACTAGAATTAGTTCCACTTTCTCCTTCGTAAGCTGCTTTTAAAACTGTACTAAATTCACTATATGTAGTCAATTTAGTTCCAGTAGGATTATATTTTTCCATTAATTCTTTATTGTAGACGATCGTAGGAACACAACTAAAAATTGGAACGTTAGTAAGTTTACCATCGATATAATTTTCTCTTGTTGCGTTTGTAACAAAACTATCTTTATTTAAAGGGACTCCTGCAAAATCTAATACGCTTTGAGTGTCGTAATATGTGGTATAAGTTTCATTAACTTGAGGAGTTTGTTGGAAACGTAAGCAATAATCGTCTTGCGAACCTAAAGATGTACTTAAAACAACTTTTATTTTTCCTTTATTTTCAGTATTAAATTTTGATACGAGATTACTTAAAACTCCCGAAACACCAAAATCAACACCACTGTATAAATTAACTATTGTATTTTCGTATTTAATTGAGCCATCTGAATTCTTTTGAACTGTTGGATCTTCAGTATATTTTGCATATAAAGTGATATCTGCGGTAACTACATCTTTACTTAAATCCCATTTACTAGTACATGCAGCATCTTTATACCAGCCTTCATAAACAAATCCAAAACGAGAACATGAAGGAATTAAGCTTTCTTTAATTAAACTTCCTTCTTCTACTTCGATAACGCTTGGTGAACTTGCTGTAGAATAATTAAAATCTAAAGTAACTTTATATTTAGCAGCATCTTTAGTCCATTTAGCAAATACTTCAGTATCTTTATAAATGTATTGACTAAAGTCAAATTCATTATCTAATTTATCGCTATCGTACCAACCATCTAACGTGTATCCAGTTCTGGTAGCTTTTACAGATGATGCTCTTTTACCGTGCTTTACTTTGATTGTCCTATTTGTAGCACCTTCATAATTAAAATTATATGTGAAATCATATTCATCTTTAACGACATTTCCTCCATCACATGAAGCCATTATACCGACTAATGATGAAGCAACTAATAATAAACCTGCATATTTTACTTTTTTCATAATAAAATTTCTCCTTATAAAAATTATAGTTATAAATGAAAACGCTTACATCCTTTAAAAATAATGTTAATTAATATAATTAACAGCGTATATTTCTTTTAATGTTTTTGTATTTATATCAAATTTTCCAATAAAGACTTGTCTATCGTTAGAAATTGATGTTCTACCATGAAAACAATACATTATTTCTCCATTATTTTTTAAGATACTTCCGTGTCCCGAAGATATAATTCCTTCTTTTTTAAAGTCAATTAATGGATTTTTATTGTATTTAATGTAACCTTTTAATGGAGATGAAGATATGGCTAAACCGATATTATAATTTTCTTCCATATAAAAATTAGATGAATAAAATAAATAATATTCTTTCTCTCCACCATCTAAATTGTTTATATAGATTGAACTACCTTCGCACCATCTTCTATTTTCTCTTGTTTTATTATATTTTTTAAAATCGTCGATATTGTAATTTTCCCAATCTTGTTTATCGTTTCTATAAGAAACAACATCGAAATATTTATCTTTGTTATTGCTATAATAATTTTTATATTCTCTTTTAATAGATGGTTTAATAAGTGTTTTTTTATAATACCAATCGGTATTTAATTCAACTCCAATAACTTCACTACTAGCTACATATTTATTAAAATCAGTATCAAATCTTGTGTTTTTATAGCAATTTCTAGATCCATATAAATATATTTTTCCATCATCAAATAAAATATCTGCATCGATCATCGGGATATATGCACCTTTATGGAGATCAGCTTTATTCTCCACCTTTTTATCCATATCTACGATCAATTCGTCAACATTATCGTAACTATCGTCATATGGATAATAATTTAATACAGGATTTTTAAAATCTTTAAAAGGACCATATGGAGTTTTTGAATACGCTACACAAATCTTAGTAGCTTCAACATAATTTTTATCTTTAAAATATTTTTCTTTATATTCATCTTTTACTAAGCATGAATAAAACATGAAATAATAGCCATTGTATTTTGAATAAAATACTTCAGGAGCCCAAAACCACTTCTCTCCAATATCTTTGTCTTTAGTATTTAAAGCATATCCTACAAATTTAAAATCTTTTAAATTAGAAGATTCATATATAGGAAAAGCGTATTTACAATTTTCGTTGCTATTAGTTCCGTAAATATAATATTTATTAGAGTTTTTATCGTATAGTAAATATGGATCAGCTAAAAATAATGGGTTATTAGAATCTAGATTGCACATCTTCACCTCTTAAATAATTTGGTAAATTATTTTTTGCTTCCTTGTCTTTATTTAATTCTTTAATCAATTCATCAAGCAATGTAAATGTTAAATCACTATACCGATATGTGATATCGCTTAAAGCGCTCCATTCCATATTATGTAAATGTTTAATTTGCTCTTCGTTATATCCGTGATCTTTAAAGAATTTATCAAAGCATGGAGAATTATCTGCACATCCAATCGGAGTCATATAGTCGAATTTCTTTGCTTTTTTCATTCTTTTAATTTTAGAAGGTTTTAAATCTTCACTTAATTTAACTCCATTAACATAAATCGCATCACTTCTATTTAAAATAGTATTAGAGTCAAGTGCTAAAGAAACAAAATATTCCCCATCTTCTACTTCAAGCCTATCCTTAACATAATCGTAAACTCCTAAATCATCAATATTAATTTTAATAGTCAATGTTTTAGTTTCACCTTTCTTTAAGAATATTTTTTCAAACTCTTTAAGTTCTTTTTTAACTCTATAAACATTGGAAACTGGTTTATCAATAAACGCTAATACGACTGTGCTACCATCATATTTTCCAGTGTTAGTAACATCTAAAGAACATACGATTTCCTTATCTAATTTATTATATTTATAATTGCTATATTCAAATTTTGTATAACTTAATCCATAACCAAAAGGAAGCATAAATCCTTTTTTATGTAAATCGTAATATCTATATCCAACATAGATATCATCATCGTAATATGCGTAGAATGGATTATATTTAAAATACTCTTTAAATATCTTATTTTGATTTAAAGAACTTATCCAAGTTTCAGGCAATCTTCCTGAAGGATTGTGAATTCCAAATATATTATTATATAATGCTCCAGCTTGTCCTTCTCCAGCTAAATAAGAAATCAATATAGATGAAGATTTTTTATATATTTCTTTTATATTAACTACAGATCCAGTGATAATTGTCGTAGCAAACTTTTTAAATGTTTCACTGACAATAGAGAATACTTCTTTTTGAATAGTTGAGATTTCAATATGTTTTCTATCTCTTCCTTCACTTTCTTCTCCATCAAATAATCCTAAGAACAATAATACCTTATAGTTTTTATCTTTATATTTTTCTAGTGTTTCTTTAGTTAATTTAATTTCTTTTTCATTATATCCTTCTATATATTCAAAATCGATATTGTTTTTAGTTAAGTATTCAATAAAAGATTCTTTTTTATAGGAGTTTACCCAACCGCTTCCTCCACCGATAAAGTGAGGTGTACCTGCAAATTTACCGATTACTAATACTTTATCTTTTGTTTTTAATGGTAAGTAACTTGAATTATTTTTAACTAAAACCAATGTTTCTTGAGCTAATTTAATCGCTTCTTCATGATGTAAATCAAAATCATATTCTTTATTAAATTCTCTAGAATAAAATTTCTTAACTGAATCAAAATATTCATCATCTCTAGCTATTAAATCTTCTTCACTAAATTTATGTTTTTTAAATAACCTATCGATATATTCGTAGTCTCTAGTCGAAATTGGCATCTCTAAATTCATACCGTTTTTAATAGCTAAATCCTTAATATTTGTAGCACACCAATCGCTTATAAACATCCCTTTAAAACCATATTCTTGTCTACATTTTTTATTCATTAAATAATATGATTCTCCAGGCATTTCTCCATTGACATAGTTATATGAAGACATGATTGAAGTAGGATTTGCATATTTAATTACATAATTAAATGGTCTTAAATAAATTTCATTTAATGCTTTTAAAGAGACTCTACTATCTACACAATGTCTAAAATATTCTTGGTTGTTACATAAAAAATGTTTGACGCAAGTTCCTACACCTTTATCTTCTAATCCTTTGACGTAATTAGCACCTAAAATACCAGATAAATAAGGATCTTCACTAAAATATTCAAAATTTCTACCGCAGATCGCTAATCTTTTTAAAGTAACTCCTGGAGCTAATAAAATATCAACTCCTTTAGATAAACAATCATCCGCTAATAAAGATCCATTTTTATAGCACACATCTTTATCAAAACTTGCTGCTAAAGCAGAGATATTAGGCATACATACACTAACCAAAATATTATCTTGATGAGAAAAAGATTCTACAGTTGGTTTTCTAACTCCGTTAGGACCATCATTCATCGAGATTCCTCTTAAATCTTTTCCCTTATAAGGTTTTACATACCAAGATGTAAAACCCATACTATGTTTATATCGTTCAAATCTTTCTAATTTATTCATAATTATTTCCTTCTTTCATCAATTAAAATTGGTATGAAACACCCTCCAACTACACTTCTAGCTACAAATTGATTATATATTCCACTATCTGCGTAATACCAATCACTAAATGGTACCTTTGATCTAGTATGATTTAAATAGTAACTCATTTTCTTATATATTTTTCTTCTTAAACCAATATCATTAGTAAATGCAGAAACATATACTTCCCAATCAGCTTTAGTCCATTCTTTTCTATTATCTAAAGCTACTCCGTATTTATTTAATTTAGATATATAGTAATTTAATTCTTTAGCATATAAAGATTCATTAAATAAATGAGAATTAAAATATAAATCCCAAACTAAGTTATATTTAAGTGACCATCCATCTTTATTATCTAAAGTAAGGGATGTAATTCCATCTTCTTTAGTAGCGTTTTTAACCCATTCATCAGCGTATTCTTTAGCTAAATCGTGATATTTTTTACCTTCGTCTTCATTAGATAAAAAGTACATTATTCTAGAATATGACTCAATTCCTAAAATCGCTTTAATAGCTAAATTAGCGTTGCTTGCTAAGTGCCCTGCAAAATCATCAGTGCATAATTGATTTCCTGGATTTAATCCGTATTTAATTAAATATTTTACCCGTTGATCAATCAAATCTTTATTTTCTAACAATATTTCTTTATTGTTGGTTAATTCGCAGGCTGTAGCTAACATGATGAGTAAATTGCCACTTTCTTCAACAGGCATTTGCATATTGAAATCATATACATCATCAACTTTAGAATATAAATATAATAGAGGGAAATTTTCGTCTTGCTTAAATAAACTATATTTTTTTAATCCATATACATTCCCGTTAAGTAAAGGATATCTTCCTACATCGTGAGGAGCAAAATCATATTTCCAAACATCGTATCTAGAAAACTTCAATATAGGTCTAATCATACCTAATACTAATTCTGGATTATATATTAAATATAAAGGTATTGAAGGATAACTGACATCCACTGTCCCTCCGCATCCATTAGATCCATTCTCTTTAGAAATAAATAGTAATTTACCATCTTTATCTTCAACTAATTTATGTGCACAAATTGATTCTCTAAAGCTAGCTATACAAATATGTTCTAATTCTTTTTTACCACTTCTATTAGCTCTAGATAATAAATCTTTATCAAATTCGATACATCTTTCTTTTAAAGAATCATGTTCTTTAAAAGATACTTCCATCATATTGATGATATTTTTATATTTTTTCTTCCAGTAACCTTCTAAATATTCTCCAAAATACATCATTGAAGCGATATCATCATATCCAAATATAATAAAATCTTTTTTATTAGAATCGACATTGATCATCACTAAAATATCATTTCTTTTAGTGCCATCAACTAATTCGATTTTAGAATCTATTTTATTGCTACCAATATACATATATCCCCAATTGATAGTCAATTTATCTCCACTAGCTTCTAAAACTGGTTGTCTTCTTTTACCAACATATGCTAAATTCATCAAATCATTATTGATGACTTCACCATATGTTCCGCTATCTTTTTTGTTGTATGTTAAAGATTCATCAAATTTAAAACATAATTGAATATCATGCTTTTCATTAGTCAAAAGTTCAATATCGTAATCGATATATGATGTTGGTCTAGAAAATATATCTGCATCATTTAAAATTAAAGGAGTAAAGAAATTAATCTTTAATTTTAAAATATTATTTTGAAAAGTATATTCATTAAACAATGGAGTTATTTTATGATCGTCTTGTCCGATAATATTTTTTCCTTTACCTAAAAAATAATATTCAGTTCCATCAATTTTAATATAGCCTTTAATAGGTAATTTAATCGAACTCCAGTGTTTAGTATCGCTTTTATTTAATTTTTCTGTATTAGACCATATTGAAATATATGGATCGATTGTAATAAGTGGATATGCAGGTAATTTCATATAAATATTTTTCCCTTCTAATAATTATATTGAACTATAAATTCAAGAAAGTATCATCAATTAAAAATAATGTTTTATGAAAATATGTTAGAACATGTCTAACATATTTTCATTATTAAATTAATTTATTTTAAAATCTCCTTAATTAATCCATAGACCAAGTGATATGTGTAAATTCTCCACTCATATAGACGTTATGCCAGAATACATACACTTTTCCTAATGATTTTGTAGAAGTTTTAACTCTAGTCATGGTTTGAGAAGGAGTAGCGATCGAACTAACAATTGCTGTATATGTAGCTTCTGTCTTATCAGCATTATAAGTTCTAGTCAATTTATAATGGAATCCTTTGGAAAAATCAACAACTCCACCATTACCCCAATCACCTCCTGAACCTCCTTGTTCATACCAGTGCTCAATACTTGCATTCTCAAGACTTACAACTTCTTTACCTCCGAATTTAGTTCCAAAGTCTATATCCGGATCAGAAGCCCATGGAGTTGTAGGTCTAACTTCAAGGAACATTTTCTTTTCTTCACCTGTATTAGTACTTAAGGCAAGTGGCTTGTAGTCATATTCATATGTGAATGCACCATCAAAATGAACTTTATTCCAAACCATTCCACCATTCCAATTAGTATCAGCACTAACTTGGGTGTAGTTAATACCTTTTTCAGCATAATTATCATCTTTAGTAACTGTAGTAAAGTTAGTTAATGAATCGTTAGCCCAATCTAGACCACCTGCTGTATAAGGAGCGATAAATTGTTTACCATCTTCAAGTAATGCATTTAATTTAGTAGCAACTTTAGTTTCATCATTATAATATTCAATATCTGTAAATGTTACTGATGTATCTCCACCTTGGTTTACAAAAATTCCAGGAGCAGTATCGACACTAGCATATTTTTCTTTTCTAGTGACACAAACTAAATCATCATTGATGAAATGATAGAATAAATCTTCATTTCTTAAGATTGCCATCTTAAAGCTTTTAGCTCCCTTTTCAATATCGACATTATTATAAACTCCAACTTGATATTGAAGAGTATCTAATGTAGCGTCATCCATACTCCAACTTTTATCACCAGTTGTATTAAAATCTTTTATCTTGTAATTATTATCATTACCTTCAACACAATCGATATAGAAAGTTGAACTATCGTCAGGATCATTATTTGATAATCCAACACCCATCCATTTGTTATTAGGATTATTAACTGTGATTTCAGCATAATAACTCTTTGATGGAGTCATATTAAATATAGAATTACTATATCCAGAATTATAAGTTTCTACAACTTGTTCTTTATTAGCAACTAAAGGATCTTTAACACCGAAAGAAGTATCGTACCATTCATCATTATATGTTCCTGCAGAACCCTCATAACTAAATAATTTTCGATAAACATTATATTTTATTTTTTTACTATTAATAACCGTATCAACTCCACCAATCGAATAAACAAAATTATAAGCTACAGTATGTTCGCCGATTATATCACTAGTAGCAACATTATTACTAATTGCAGTTTCATCAGTTTCATCAACTACTTGAATATATTTACTTAAATCATTTCCGTGACTATCTTTACATGTAACTGTAGGTAAAGTTAAACTTTCTCCTTGAAGAACCTTCATATCGTTTTCACTATATGTAGAAACTTCATATGTAATTTGAGTTGAACTATTAAGGTACATTCCTTCAACCTTAATTCCAGATTTTGTCATCTTAGTAGTGTAAGTATATGATCCACTCTTCTTTGTTAAATCAGCTTCATATACTTTATTACCATTAACAATAATTCCAATAACTGCACTTCCTGAAAGAGGGGTGATAGTTAAAGTGACATCTTCATTCTCTGCAGCTTTAGTTACGCTACTAGTAATTGTTCCACCAATTGAATTTGTAATAGTAACATCATATTTTGCTACTTCTGGATCAGGAGTAGGTGTTGGAGGAGTAACATTTCCTCCATCATTACAGCTAGTTAAAACGCCACTAAACATTCCAACGATGCTAAGTGAAGCTAAACACATTATCATTTTCTTTTTAAGTTTCATTTATTTCTCCTTTATTTTGCTTACATCTGTAAGCGCTTACATCTAAAGTATAAATAAATTGAGAAACATAAAGTAACTTTAAATTTAATGTTAAAAAATTATACTATCTTTCTTTGATGTAAAGTTATAGGAAATAACTTCTTCTCTTTAGGTAATTTTGGATTGATATCTCTATCTTGCAATATGTTAAATACTTCTTTACACATACGATCGTAATCAAGTTTTATGCTAGTTATATCGACTAAACCTGATACATTGAGCGATAAAGCATCGACACCTATTATATGGAATTTAGGATATACTCTTCTAAAATTAGGGATAGCTTCGTTCAAATAATCTAAGCACTGATATACTAATACATCATTAAAACAGAATATTCCAAAATATCCGTCTTCAATTAAATTTAATAATTCCGTTTTAACTTCTTTTTCATTAATCTTTTTAATTTCAATATTTTTATCGGTTTTATTTGTAGTCTCAATAAACGATTCTTCTCTTTCTTTAGAATTTAATGAGTTGATTCCGATATATACAATCTTTTTACATTTATGGTAATTGCATAAATAATTTGATGCTAATTTACCAACCATCTTGTCGTTTACGATTAAGTTATCGCAATTTAAATTAGATGATGTACCAAATTCGATCAATAAAATCTTATTTAAATCACAGCAATCTAAAGCTTCTTTATCTACATTGATCAAAGATACGATAATATCAGTTCTAGAAGATAAACATTGTTTAACAGTAGCGATATCAAGCTTATTTTTACAAATACAAATAGTTGAGAAATCGTATTTATATTTTCTTGCTAAACTCCATAATTTAGAACAGACGATATTAAAGTAATGGTTTTCGTAAGAATTAAAAACTACGACGATGCTCTTTTGACTATCTTTTTTAATAAATTGAGATACTGAATTAGAGATGTATCCTAATTCTAAAGCCTTTTTACGAACTTTCTTTTTCATCTCTTCACTGATATCATCACAGTCTCTTAAAGCTCTACTTACAGTATTTACTGAAGTATTAAGTTCAAATGCGATATTTTTTAATCCTACAATTCTATTTCCCATATGAAAAATTATATATTCATCTCGTTTTTTTACAAATTAATTTTTAATATATTTTCATAATTTACATCAATATCACATGAAAATACTATACTATTTCCTGTTATAGAATCATCATTTTCACTTAATATAAAATTAGATTTATTTTTTAAATTATATTTAAATTCAATATTTTTCCCATTTAAATAAATAGTTTTAACTTTAGAAGATAATTCATCACTTATAAATTTAAATTTAATATGCTTGATATTATTCCCTTCTAATTTTCCAGTTTTCTTATTAAATTTAATAATAAAGCAATTGTTAATTTTATCGTAATAAGAAGAATATTCTACTATTTGATTATATCCGTCTTTATATGCTGTAGTTTCTAAATCATCAAGATATAAAATCCCTTCATCTATAACTTTTAAAGAAGGATAATATTCAAATATCAAATCATTAAAATCGATTAAAGAAGTATTTGATTTAGTTTTAAACAGAGGTATTAAAGACCCTTCTCTAATATATATTGGTAGTTCTTTAAAATCTTTACTAACTTCTATAGTTTTATTTCCTTTAATCATTTCTCCGTTATATGGATTGATCCAATTATCATTAGGTAAATATACTTTAATAACATTTTCTTTATCGATTGTTCGATACATTAAATGCAAATCAGCTTCGCCACCATCTTGAAAATAATATAATTTAATTTTGTATTCTTTATCCTTCTTCAAATTTGTAATATATTGAATTAAAGATCCGTGAAAAGATAAATTTGTATATACTTCTTTATCATTAATAAAAACTTTAATACCATCATCGCTGCAAATATGGAATTCAATATCTTCGTTAGGTATTAAATTAAATTCGTGTATCGCAGAAAATTTATATGCTGGTACAAATTCATTATATTTATTTCCTCCAGTTAATCTAAAATATAAATTATTTTTATTAGAAGATTTATAAATTGGTCTACCTTTAAATTCTATTCCATTAAAGTATGTTGATTTAACTCTTTCTTTAATGAAGTTTTTAGGCATCAATTTAACTGCAGCATCACTAATTGGAGCTATCAATAATTTGTTTGATAACATATATGAAGATGTATTATTTATTGCGTTTATATCTTTAGGGTAATTGAATGCTAATCCTTTAAATATTGGTGTACCATATAAATATGATTTATACGCTTCGCTATACATTAACCCTAATAATCTATATCTCAAATCGACATATTTTTTAAATTCTTTAACTGTATCTTCATCATAATTCCAAGGTTCACGGTATTTTTCTACATTATTTGTACAGTGAATTCTAAAAATAGGAGATAAAGCTCCGTATTGAATCCATCTTAAATATTCTTCTTTATTAGGATTTCCGACATGTCCTCCGCAATCGCTATTAAAATAGGTGATTAAATTGTTTCCAGATAGTATTAAATTAGATATTTCTTGGTTTAAAGAACTTAAATCTGAAGATATATCTCCACTCCAAAATATGGTATATTTATGGCTCGCTGTATCAGTAATTTTAGTGTAAGTTCCATTGATTATATCGACAACATTTGACATAACTACTGGTCTTCTATAATATTTTTCTTTACTTAAATTTTTAAAGTAATTTTCAGTGATACTATAATAAGCGTAAGAACCTAAAGTTTCAAAAGCTATATTTGGAGTAGGTGAAACTAAATGTACTTTCCAATTTCGATCATACCACCATGTATCTAATCCGATTGATAATAGTTTCTTTAAATTAGTTTCTCTATATTCAATTTCTTTTTCATTAAATATATCGATATCGTAACTCACTGGTTCAGGGTGATCATTAAACATCACTTCAATATTTTGATCGTGAATTTTTTTCAATAATCCTTTCATATCGGGAAATAATTTTGTATTGATATCGTAGCCGAATCCATCATCTTTTGCTTCTCTCCAATCTGTATCTATAACAAAATTATCGAGAGGTAAATTATATTTTTTAAATGTATCAATACATTCAAATACGGTCTTTTCATTGTATTCAAAATATTTTGAATCCCAGAATCCTAAATTTTTAAATCTTACTAATTCGTTTCTTCCAGTTAATTTTACTAGCTCTTTTCTTAATAGCAAAGGATCTTTGTTGACAAACAATAAATATATATCTATCACATTTTCTTCTACGATATATTTTTCAGTATTATTCAACGAATATCCACTTTTAGGAAGAGTTATTCTAGGATTATCATAAACACAATATATGCTAGGTACTTTATTAAATTTAGGCAATTCTCCACTATTAATAGAATTATGAATATTAATTGATTTATTTTTTAAATCTAAAATTTTAATATCTTCAACATTTTTTAAATCTTTAGGTATTTCAAATTTAAAGTTTTTATATGTAAATAAATAGGTATTATTAGTTTCTTTTATTTCAAAATCAATATGATTTAATGATTCTTTTTCAGGAATAAACAATGTATTGCACGTATTAAATTTATTATTTATAGCTTTTTCAATATGTAAAAAACCATCCAATATTTCAATCTTAAATTCTTTATCAACAATTAATTGTTTCATAATAAATACCTCTAAAATTAATTTTAGATAAAAGGTCATTCAGTTTTTATCATTAATTTTAATGCAATATCTATGTAGAACTAGTAGTAGATGTATCTAAATCTTTTAATCTTTGAATGAGTGTAGAATATAATTCTTTTATTGTTTCTTGAATTGAAGAAGGAACGATAGTAGTTTCTTCATCAACTGTCGTAGTTTTAACACCACTTACAAGCCAAATACCATAGTCTCCATTTACTAAATATTTAAATACGAACGTATTTGCTGGATTGAAACTATTATTTAAAACAACTAATAAATCATGAATTAAATTGACACTACTAGTATCCATACCGAAACTATTTATTAAAACAATATATAAGTCTTGCCCTTCAACTAATGAAGGAATTAAAACTTCATTTAATCCTGATGTTAATATTCCTAATGGTTGAGTGTAAATATAAGCGATTAAAAGCCATTCAACTACTCCTAATAAGCCTCCAATTAATCTAGAGTACCATTTAGGTTTATATTTAATCTTTTTCTTTTTATCATCCTTATCTTTTTTATTATTTTCCACTGCTTTTTTAGCTTCATCAGGAGAGACATTACTATTAGGAGCAGTATTAACTACATATACATTAACTGTTTTATCGTTTTTATTTTTCTTCTCTTTTTTATTATCTTTTTCGTCTACGATTCCTTTTTCCTTTTTAATCTTTTTAACTAATGCCCTTTTGATTCCACAATCAAAGATGATCCAAGTGAAAGGAGTCGATAAAAATAAAACAATAGGAATACAAACTAAAACTGCAACCGATTTAGTTAAAGCTTTACAGTAACTTAATAAAATATCTGAAGATATATTTAAATTTTGTATCAATATAAATAAGTCGTGAATTGAATACACTTTAAAAGTAACTTCTTGATAAGTGAAAGACAATACATAATTAAATGTAGAAAAACTATAATATTCAATCCAATTAGCTAAAAATGGTATTAAAGTAAAATAGAGAATAACAAATACTACAGCAATAAAACCAAGTCTACACGCTTTTCTTATCGCACCATTAATAACACCGACAACTAATGCGATCAATAAAGATACGATAATACATATATCAAGTATTGGCAGATTATTTAAAAATTCTGGTATTGTTGTTCCTGTTCCACTCATAAATATTATTTTACTTCAATTAAATAATAATTCTTTTTTCCTCTTTTAACAACCAAATACTTATTAAATAATAAATCTTCTTTACTAGCGATCTTTAATGGATCATTCCGTTTAGTACCATTGATTGATATAGCGTTATTTTTAATAAATTCTCTAGCTTCTCTTTTACTGCTTGCTGCTTTAATTTGAATAAGTAAATCCTCTAAAGGTTTAATCTCTTCAACTTCAATTTTAAAATTAGCAAATAATTCATTTAAGTTTTCTTCGCTTAAAGTTGAGTAACTTTCAGAGAATAATGCTTCGCTCATATTTTTAGCTTCGATAGCTTTTTCTTCTCCATGAATTATTTTTACAACTTCATAAGCTAAAGCTTTTTGTCCGATTCTTTCTCCTAAATGAGTGATATGTTCTTTTTCAATAGCTGAGATTTCATCTTTAGTTAAGAATGTAAATACTTTTAAATATTTAATGCAATCTAAATCGCTTTGATTAAAGAAGAATTGGTAAAGTTTATAAGGAGAAGTTAAAGCTGAATCTAAAAATAATGCACCATCTTCGCTCTTTCCAAATTTTTTGCCATCGCTTCTTGTGATTAAGTGAGCGGTCATACAACCGACTTTTTCTTCGCTTCCTTCAAGTTTTCTAATTAAATCGAGCCCAGCAGTTAAGTTACCCCATTGGTCACTTCCACCGATTTGTATATTTACTCCATATTCTCTATGCAACTTTAAAAAGTCGATAGATTGAAGGGTCATATATGTAAATTCAGTTAAAGAGATTCCTGCATCTAATCTAGAAGATACGATGTCTTTAGCTAACATATAGTTAACATTAAAATATTTTGCGTAATCTCTTAAATATTCTAATAAACTAATTTGGCTTAACCAATCGTAGTTATTTAATAAAATTCCTTTTTTAGGATCACTTAAATCTAAAAATCTCTCTAATTGCTTTCTAATACTTTCGGTATTCTTTTTAACACCTTCGACAGTTTGTAAATTTCTCTCTTTAGATTTACCGCTAGGATCACCGATCATTCCGGTGCCTCCTCCAACAACAGCGATAATTCTATGTCCTGCTTTTTGAAGTCTCATCAAAATTGAGATCATGACAAAGTTACCGATATGCATACTCGATGCGCTAGGATCAAATCCACAATAAATCGTTTGAGGAGTCGATAATAACTCTCTTACTTCATCAATATTTGAGTAATCTTTAATTAAACCTCTGTAATTTAAATCATCAATAATATTTTGCATAAAATCTCCTAAATTAATCTCTATAACGAATGTATGTTAATCTTCCATTCTTTTCAAATTGTATTAAATTAACAATATTATTTTTAGAAACAACTTCGCTTGTTCCGTCTTCATATTCAACTTTAATGTCATTTTCATCAACTTTTTCAATGAATTTACCCATTGAATATCTAGTATTTTGAAGTTGAAGATAATCTCCACTATGAATTCCATAATTTACGATAGAAATTACAGGAATTCCTAATTTTTTATATCCTTGTAAACTTCTTAATTCAATTAAGAATAATCCCATAACAGGAATTCCTCCAGCCATCTTGATTAAATCAACCATAGCTTTAGCGCTTCCTCCAGTAGCGATTAAATCGTCCATAATGATGACTCTATCACCAGGTTTAATTGCGTCTTTTGGTATTTCAATAGTTGCTTCACCATATTCTAATTTATATGTTGCTCGATAACCTACTAAAGGTAGCTTACCAGCTTTTCTTGCTAATACTAATCCTTTTGAGTTAATGCTAGCTAAAGGGGCAGCGAATATGAATCCTCTACTTTCTGCAGCGATGATCTTATCGTATTTATCGTAGTTTGGTAATTCCTTATTCAAATCCATGATAACTTGGTGGAATGCATCTCCATCAGCAAGTAAAGGTGTGATGTCTCTAAAATTGATACCCTTAATAGGGTAATCTAAAACTGATCGAATATATTTATCGTAAAAATCCATATTTTCTCCTCCTAAAATTTTGTAGATTCTCTTTTTATATATGTAGATTCAAATTTATATACTTTATCTTGAAGGTTGTCTCCAATTAAATCAACTAACATATCGACAGCCCTTCTTCCAACTTCTTGCATATCGATATTCATCGAAGATATTTGGGGACGAATAATATTAGAATATTTAGTTCCGATAATCGATAAAACTTCGATATCTCCTGGAACTGTAAGTCCACTATCAGTAGCCGCATTTAATACAGCTGCAGCGATTGAATCTCGATAAGCGATAACATATTCTTTTTTCTTCTTTTTAAATCTTTCCATGAAGTCATGATATGTTCTTTGATAACTATCATCACAGTTCATAATGTCATATAATTTATCGTTATCTTTATGAACTTTAATAAATGTATTTTCTACTCTTCTTAATAATCTTCCTCCATTATGAACATGTAAAAAAGTCATCTGTTTATCTCCTTTAGTGAAATAATCTAATATAACTTTTTTAATAGCGTGTTCATATCCAAATGGAATAGAAGCTATCTTATTTCCTGAAATGTTATTGTTAATAACTAAAACTGGAACATCGTAATTATTTAACACTTTATAATCATCTTCGTTTAATTCATCATCGAAGACGATAACTCCATCGACATGCTCTTTAATCGCTTTTTCTAAGCAGTTTGTTGCGTCTTCTCTAGAATGGGATGTTGTAAATACTTCTAATGAAAATCCTTTAGCTTTACAAACTTCACAGATTCCATTTAAAAGATTAGATAAGTAAACGTAATTTGCACTAGGAATAATTAAACCAATATTCGTGGTTTTATTAGTAGCTAATGCTTGAGCGAGCCCACTAGGTTTATAGCCTAATTTTCTAATAACGCTCATAACTTTTCTTTTTGTTTCTTCTTTAACGGTATCACTATTATTAATTACTCTTGAAACTGTCGCTAAACTGACACCACTCATTTGAGCGACTTCATAGATCGTAACTCTAGATTTATCGTATCCCATAAGTCATTCTCCTTTTGCGTTCAGTTTTATTCTAGCATAATAAAAAAATAAATGTAGTGTATTTTGAAAATTTTTTCATTTATTTACATTTTTTTAATATTTAAAGAAGTCATCACCAACTTTATATTCATCTCCCAATATATAAAGTCCTTTTTTATTTTCGTATCCTTTAATATTTAATTCTTTACCGCTACAAAGCATACCTTCACTGAATACTCCTAATACTTCTCCAGCAACTATTTTTTGTCCATTAGGCATAAAAGTACCATTTTTTGCACATACTACTTTTAAACCAACTTTAGCATTATATGATCCGCATACGATATTTAATAATTTTTCTTCACCGACATCTACTTTTAAAATATGTAAATGGTCACTATCAGGATGTTCTTCCATCTCTTTAATTTCTGCTACTTTAAATCCGGATTCATTTAAATAATCTAATGGTTTTAAATCGTGATTTTTTAAAATGTAATTTAATACATCAATTACTTTATCGTTCATTAAAGGGATATATCCATCAGCTTTTATTTTGATATCTTCGCTGATGTTTAAAAAATTGTATCCAACTAATGAATCATTATTATATAAAGCTACTACATTTTCATGCTTAATAACTTTATTAGGAATAATATTAGGTTCAAATACGATTAAAAGGATATCTCCTATCGTTTCGTGATTGTAGTAAACTCCATATTTCATAATAAATCCTCGCTATTTTTAATTACATTGCTATTGTTTTTTAAAACAAATCTTTTAATTTTAATACCTTGATTTTTAAATTTAGTTTCAAATTCTGTAGGTGCGTCGAACTCTTCGCTACCATCATATTCATATTCTTCACTAATAACATCAAATTTAAATTTTTTAAATTGCTCTAATGAATAACTAGAAAAGTCATCGTTATCACTTTTAAAATAAATGTAACCATCATCTTTTAGTAGCGATGCATATTGAAGTAAAAACGGATCGCTAGTTAATCTTCTTTTTTCATGTCTTTTTTTAGGCCATGGATCGCTAAAATTTAAAAATATTCCATCAAATTTAATGTTGTTTTCTAATAATAATTCACCTAACTTAAAGAAGTTATCTGCACATAATTTAACATTTTCTAATTCAGATTCATCTATTTTTTTTAAGCACATTCCGCTAATTGTATCATTAAGTTCACAAACTATAAATTTCTTATCTAAATTTCTACTAGCTAATGATAATATAAATTGTCCTTTACCAGGTCCAATTTCTAAAAATAACTCACTATTTCCAATATATTTTTTAATTTCTTCACTACAAAAATTATCTAATACAATTTGATTTTTATAAGATTCAGTTAAGTAATCTACTGCCCATTTTTTAAACTTTGTTCTCATTTTTTAAGTTTTCCTAAAGCGTAAATTGCGTGAGCATAAATTGGCATAGAATTATAAAAGTCTTCCAAATCTATATGTTCATTTGGAGCGTGAATATCATCTACTTTTCCTTTGAAGTGAGATCCGAATGCTACGCTATTTTTGGCTTCTTTAGCGTAAGTTCCTCCGCCTATTGCAAGAGGTTTTTCATCACTTCCTGTTTCTTCTTTATATACTTTCATAAGCTCTTTAATAAATGGAGTTGTGTTAGGATTATAGTATAAAGGTGCTGTTATAGATAATATTTTAATTGGAAATGGTGAACATTCTTGAATTGATGCGATAACTTTATTTGGATCGACGTTTTCTGGATATCTAAAGTTAACCGTCATATTAAATTCTTCATCTTTATATTTAATTAAACCGACATTATATGTAGTTTTTCCCATATCTTCAGATTCAAAATATACATTCATATTCTTTCCGAATGGATCTTGATATTCGTTACATAATAAAGTTAGAAATGGGTTATTATAAACTTCTCCTAAAATTCCTAAAAGTAAAATTCCAGAATTGAATCCTTCCTCAGGTAAGCTTCCGTGAGCTGCTTTACCAACAAAAACAAATGTTTTTTCATCTTCTTTATAATATTTAATATCCTTATGATTATTTAAAAATTCATCTAATGGAACATTATTATAGACGATTACTTTTGCACTATCAATAACTGCGTTAGAAACAACACCTGCATCGATTTCTTTAATTCCATTAAATTTAAATTTAGTTTCATATACATAATTTGAGATACCTTTTTCCCCATAAATCAATGGGAAATCAGCATCTGGAGTAAATCCGTAAGTTGGATCTTCTTTTTTTAAAGTTTCAAAGTAATAAGTTAAGCAACTTGATCCTCTTTCTTCATCTCCGCCAAACACTAATCTAACTCTATAATCGTCGATTAATCCGTTGTCTTTTAAAGCTTTCAAAGCGTAATATGCGCTTATTCCAGGACCCTTATCATCGCTTGATCCTCTTGCGTAAACCCTATCATCTGCAATAGTTGCACTAAATGGAGGATATCTCCATTCTCCGTTGACTGGTACTACATCTTGATGAACTAAAATATAAATCAAATTTTCACCTTTTCCGTAGCTTATTTCTAAACAATGTCCATCACAAGTATCGACATCAAATCCATCTTTTAAAGCTATTTCTTTAAGAAATTTAAAACAAGAATAAACACCATTTCCATATGGTTTTCCTTCTTCAATAGTAGTTTCATCATAGACGCTATTAATCTTTAAATCTTCTACTAAAGTCTTTAATGCTTCATCTTTATAAGGTTTAACTAATTCTTTAAAATCAACCGCCATATTTAATCTCCTAAATTATTACGCTAAAAATTATAACACTAATTAAAGCAATTAGGGTGATTAACGATACATAAAATACATTACTTCTTTGATTGAATTCAAATTTAGTATTGTTTACAGCACCAATTTTATAGAATTTAGAAACTGGAATATATACTAAAGGTACGATTACTATAGCTGCACCAATCTCACATAAACATCCAATAGTCATATAAGCAGCTATAAAGCCTAATAAACCACCTTGATATTGTCTTAAATATTCAATTAAAGAATCCATACCTAATAATTGACAGATATGAGTGATATCAAGATATCCAAAAATATAAAAACATACAAAATATAAAATAGTATGCAACAAAGTAAATACTCCACATAACGGGAATAATAAACCATTAAAAACTTTTTGAGAAGCAAACTTCTTAATGAAATCAAAAACTAAACCACTGATAAATCCAAATAAAACTCTAGGTAGAATAGAAATAAATGGATTAATGCACATATAATTTAATGTTCCAGGATATTGAAATGCTACAATAAACGAAGTTAATCCAAAGAAAAATCCATATAAAGCACCCCTTTTAGCACCAAATAAAGCAGCACCTAAAATTATTAAGATATGCATTGTAGTAAATGCTAATGGACCAATTGTTATATAACCTAAATACGGAACAAAAGCAAAAACGAAAATTAACGCTAAAAATAACGCATCGAAAGTTAAAGACTTAATTGTAGCCTTTTTAATTGTATTACTCATAAAATTACTCCTTATTATTTAATTGATAAACATAATATAATCCATCTAAAACTAAATGAGGATCATATTCAAAACAGGCGACTTCATTTCTAATTTCACTACTGAATCCGCCTGTTAATACTCTTTTTAAAGAATATCCAAGTTCTTTTTCCATTCTTCTAGCAAACTCTGAAATCATATAGGCTTGGCCTAAAATAATTCCAGATTTAATAGAATCAATAGTATTTTTACCAATTATTTTTTTAGGAGCTTTTAAAGATACTTCTGTAAGTAAACTTGTAGAACTATCAAGAGCTTTCATGCTAACCTCCATTCCTGAAGTTATCATTCCACCGATATAGTTACCATCTTTATCGATGACATACATCTTTGTAGCTGTTCCTAAATCAGCTACGACTACTGGATAGCCGTATTTATGTTTCGCTCCAACCGCTCCACATAAAAGATCGTTTCCTAATTCGTTAGGATAATCGATTTTGATATTAATTCCAGTCTTAATTGCTTTAGTGATAAGTAAAGTATTAATACCATATAGCGATTTAATCGCCATCATTAAAGGATTGACTAAAAGAGGAACAACGCTAGATAGCACTGCTCCAGTTATCACATTATCCTTTTTGATTAATGAAGAAAATATCAATTCATATTCGCTACTTGATCTATTTTGTTTAGAATCTATCGAGAAAATTTGAACCATTTTTCCTTCGTTGTAGATACCACATTTAATAAGTGTGTTACCACAATCGATACATAAAATCATAATGCCCTCCTCTACAGTCTTAAGTTATCTTAAGTACCGTGATTTTATAACGATAAAATTATAGCATTTATATTGTTACATTCAATTAAATAGCAACAATGCTTACAATTTTATTTTTAACTACGATTACTTTTTTAATTGTCTTTCCTTCTAAGTTACGTTTAACATTTTCAGAATTCAACGCTAATTCTTTAACCTTTTCATCATCTTCATCTTTTTTAACGATGATCGTGTCCCTTAATTTACCATTGATTTGTACAGCCATTTTTACATCGTTTAACACTAATTTAGTTTCATCAAATGTTGGCCAAGGCTCAAAAGTAATTAAGTTTTCGTGACCTAATTTGTTCCAAATTTCTTCTCCAACAAAAGGACAAATACAATCAAACATCTTAATAAATCCTTCAAAATAATCTTTATAAATTGTTTTAACTTTATATAATTCATTTACGAAGATCATCATTTGAGAAATTGCAGTATTAAACTGTAAAGCTTCAAAATCAGCACTTACTTTTTTAACTGTAAAGTTATAAATATAATCTAATTCTCCACTATTTGTAGGAACAATTTTGCTCTTTAAAGTTTCATCATCAACAAGTCTAAATACTCTTTCAATAAATCTTCTACTACCTTCAAGACCATTATTTGACCAAGGTAAGCTAGCTTCTAAAGGTCCCATAAACATTTCATATAATCTTAAACTATCAGCACCATATTTAGTTACTATTTCATCAGGATTAATGACGTTTCCTCTAGATTTAGACATCTTTTCACCATTTTCTCCTAAGATCATTCCTTGATGGAATAAACGTTTAAATGGTTCTTTTGAACTTACTACACCTTTATCATACAAATATTTATGCCAGAATCTAGCATATAAAAGATGTAAAACAGCATGTTCTTGTCCGCCGATATATAAATCTACAGGTAACCAGTGATCTAATAATTTTTTATCTCCAATTTCTTTATCGTTATGTGGATCGATATAACGAATATAATACCAACAGCTTCCAGCCCATTGAGGCATTGTATTAGTTTCTCTTAATCCTTCTTTACCATTTACACTAACATGCAACCACTCTTTTGCGTGAACTAAAGGAGATTCTCCTGTTCCACTTGGTTTATATTCATCAAGTGTAGGCAAAATTAAAGGTAAATTAGATAAAGATTCAGCGATCATGCTGCCATCTTTAAATTCAATAATTGGAATTGGTTCGCCCCAATATCTTTGTCTAGAGAATAACCAATCTCTCAATTTATAGTTAATCTTATAGTTACCTTTTTTAATTTCAATAAGTCTTTCAGTGATTTTTTCTTTTCCTTCTTCAATATTTAATCCATTAATAAAATCACTATTAATATGTTTTCCATCTTCAACATATGCTTCATTGCTAATATCCGATTCAATAACTTTAATTATTGGCAAATCATGTTTTTTAGCAAATGCATAGTCTCTTGTATCGTGAGCTGGAACAGCCATAACTGCTCCGCTTCCATAACTTGCTAAAACATAATCTGCAATATAAACCGGGATTCTACTATTATTGATAGGATTGATTGCATATACTCCTAAAAATACACCAGTCTTTTCTTGGTCAGTTCCAGTTCTTTCAATATCTGATTTATGACTTACAGTTTCAATATATTCTTCTACTTCCTCTTTTTGTTCTTTTGTAACAAGCTTTTGAACTAAAGGATGTTCAGGAGCTAAGCAACAATATGTACATCCAAATAATGTATCTGCTCTAGTTGTGAAAACGATAAATGTATCATCACTATTTTCAATATTAAAAATAATTTCAGTACCTTTAGATTTACCAATCCAGTTTCTTTGCATTTCTATTGTTGATTTTGGCCAATCTAATCCATCTAAATCATTTGCTAATCTATCTGCGTATTGAGTGATTTTTAACATCCATTGTTTCATTGGTTTTCTAACGACTGGATATCCACCTCTTTCGCTTTTTCCGTCAATTACTTCTTCATTAGCTAAAACAGTCCCTAATTCAGCACACCAGTTGACAGGTTTATAATCGACATATGCTAAATTATCATTAAACATATTTACAAATATCCATTGAGTCCATTTGTAATAATCTGGTTTACAAGTAAAGATTTCTCTATCATAATCGTAGCTAAACCCTAACATTTGAATTTGTCTTCTAAAATTATCGATATTATGCATTGTAAATTCTTCAGGATGCTTGTTCATCTTCATCGCATATTGTTCAGCAGGTAAACCGAAAGAATCCCATCCGATTGGATGCAATACGTTAAATCCTTGCATTCTTTTCATTCTAGATACGATATCTGTAGCGGTATATCCTTCAGGATGTCCGACGTGTAAACCTTGTCCGCTAGGATAAGGGAACATATCCAAACAATAATATTTAGGTTTAGAAAAATCGCTTGTATCACAAGCATATTCTTTTCTAGCTAGCCAAATTTCTCTCCATTTCTTTTCGATTTCTAAATGATTGTACATATTCTTTTCCTCCAAATAAAAAAGCGTTCAATTTAAGGACGCTTTCACGTGGTACCACCTTAATTTATTTACAATTTAGTAAATACACTCAATTAATAGTTTAAATATAACGATGAGACTTCTAATTTATTCTATTAGTTTTCACCAAACACTAACTCTCTACAAGAATAACTTTTAGAATTATTCGTTCCTTAATATTTATATCATAAAATCAATTAATATTAAAGAATTTAATATTATTTATTCTAAGATATCTTCATATATTTTTTCTTTTCTTCTTCTACTTTATATTCATTCAAATTCTTTATTAAATTTTGATTATTTATCATTCCTATCAAAGTATTTCTTTCAATTATTAAGTCATATTCTTTTTGAAATCTATATCCTCTAAGTATTCTTAAAGGATCTTCTTTAAATCTAATTGAAGGATCTCCAATAACTCTTAAAACTTTATTATTTAAATCTTCAATGCCTTTATTTGTTGGATCTATAACATTATATTTTTCATCGATATAAATAGCGTTAATTGTAAAATCTCTTCTTAAATAATCTATATTAATTTCTTTAGTAAATTCAATATTACAAGGATGTCTAAAATCAATATATCCCGTCTCTCTTCTTAAAGTTACAATATCAATTTTAATATCATCATCATATTTATATTTAATAACTCCAAATTTGATAAAACTTATATCTAATTTATCTTTATTTAAAAATTTAATAGCTTCATTAGGAGTAGCGTCGCTAACAAAATCAAAATCTTTTATTTCCCTATTTAAAAGATAGTCTCTACTGCTAGAACCAATCATATACAATCTATAATTATTCTTATTGTAGATTGAAGATAATTCATCAAAAACTTTAACTTTTTTATTTAACATATTTTTCATTTTCAGTATGATTTACTAACTATTTTAAATTAGTTTTCATGTATTCGCTAATATTTTTAATATATTCACTGTCAGTTTTAACTATATTAATATCCCTACCTAAAGCATTCAAAATTTTTTTGATTGTTAAAAAAGTAACTCCAGTAGCTTTCCCTGCTTCAATTCTAGATAATTGAGACCTTTCAACTCCACATAAAGAAGATAACTCTTCTTGAGTTAAACATGCTTCTAAACGATAACTTTTAATATCATTTCCTATTTTTATAACTGATGTTTCCATATATTTCTTACCTATAAATAGTATATCAAATATTTGTGTAAATTAATACACAAAAATAACAAAAAATATATGTGTTTATTTATTATTTTTAAGGTATATAAATATCTATAACTTCATCAAATCTACTTCTAGTATATTCATCAAGCGGTTCATACTGATTAATCATATTAAATATAACAGATTCAGGAACCCACTTTTCTTTTATTCTATTTTTATTATTTTTTAAATTAAAATTAATATCATTTGTATGAAACATAATGATTGTATATTTATCAAACTTTTTTAAGTTGTCTAAATAGTGATTTCTTCTATAATTATCTAAGAAAGTAGAATCCATAATTAATATTAAATCATCATGTTTATCATATATTTCATTACCTTCTTTAATCATTTCATCATATATTTCATACATGTTTTTCGGAAATAATAAATACGATCCAAACATCTGTCTTCTAGTTTCATCACTATCAATTATAAATACATTATCACCTTTATAATATTCTTTAACGTAAGTTGATTTACCACTTCCTGGTAATCCCGCTAAAATAATAAGTTGTTTCATATTATTAAATTAATCTCTTTCTTATTTTAGAAGATATAATATCTACAATTAAAACCATTAAGATGACTCCCCACATAATAGCACCAAGTTCTGGCCAATGTGAATTTTCTGAATATGTACTAATAAAGTAACCAATTCCACCTTTATCTCCAGCACATAATCCTAATAATGTAGCCGTTCTAACATTTAAATCTAATCTATATAATATAACACTAATAAAATTTGGGGCAATTTGTGGAACTACACCAATTTTAAGTCTAGCGCTAAATCCTCCCCCACAAGCATTGAGTGCTTCAATAGGACCATTATCAATTAAATCAAGTTGTTCACTATATAATTTACCAATCATGCCGATTGAATGTATCGCTAAAACCATCATCGCGGTAAATGCACCAAATCCTGATCCTTTAATTAAAACATAACCTAATAAAATTTCAGGAAATGTTCTAATTGTAATTAATATTAATTCTGAAATAATAGCCCATTTTCCGACCATTTTTCTAGAAGCTAAGAACCCAAATGGTAAAGCTAATATAGCACCTAAAGTAGTTCCGCAAAATGCTATAGAAAATGTAACTATAATTTGATAAACAACACTACTTTCAAAAGTATATGAACCATACCCAAACATATATTCAAAATTCGGTACAAAGAACCCTTCAAAAATCTTTCCAAATCTTCCCCGGTCAGTTCTTCCTGTTCCATTAAAGAAATTTACATCAAAAGAAAAATATAAAAGTATAACTACGATAATAACAGCAAAGATTAAATTAGCAATCCGTCTTTTTGGTTTATATCTATATGCTTCTCCAACACTTTCAAAGTGTCTATATTTATTTTTATTAAAGTGAGTATTATAAAAATCAGTTACTTTTTCTTTAAATGATTTTTTAGAATTCATATTTAAATCCTTACTCTTTTTATCAATTCTACTCATACTATTGTAACTTCTTTCTAGTGTAACTACTAATAAGTTGAAGACTGCAAACTACAATAAATAAAGGTATTAAAATAGCTCCAACTTTTTCAAAAGCTTGATCAGCGATTGCGTTAGATAACTCTTGTCCAATTCCTCCAGCTCCAACGAAACCTAAAATAACTGATGCTCTAACATTAATTTCAAAAGTATAAAGAATATTGGATAAATATGCTGGCATAATTTGAGGCCATACACCTACCATAAACGCTTGTCCCCTTCTAGCTCCAGTTGAACTCATCGCTTCAAAAGGGTTCATATCGCATGTTTCAACATATTCATACATCAATTTAAACATGATTCCAAATGTAAATATAATCAAGGCCCATATACCGGCTATTTCGTTATAACCTAAAATACAAGTGCATAACACTGCTAAAACATAAGTTGGAATCGTTCTAATTATATTAACTAACGCTCTAATTGGTTGATAGATATATCCTTTTTTAGAGAAGTTTCTACTAGCAAATAAAAAGAAAGGAATGCTTACTAATGAACCGATTAAAGTAGCTATATAAACCATTTTAACAGTATCCCGAATTTTAGGTACAGCAACTGTAAATAAATATCCAAAATATCCACCGAATGCAGTCATTTTTTCCGAATCTCTAAACATCTCACCAAATATAATAAATATTTGATCAATCTTTATGCTTCTAGGAACATCAACAATAATAAAACAACCTATAAATAATGCTAAAATTAAAATTAAAATAATAGGCAAAATACTTCTTTTTTTATAAACTGTCTTAACGACAGAAACACCATTTTCTTGAACGCAAGGAACCTCAATTTTCTTATATAAAAATGGATATTTTTTAATGCTTATCTCTCGTTTTTCTTCTTGAGTTAATTTCTTTTTAGTAACTTTATTTTTCATCTTTTAAAACCGAATCCTTATCAAGCTTTTCATGATTTTCTAAACTTCTACCATATATCGATTTAATAACTTCATCAGTTACTTCGCTAGGTTTTCCATCAAATACGATCTTTCCTTGCCTAATTCCTATAATTCTATTTGAGTATTTTAAAGCTAAATCAACATGGTGCATATTTGCTACGATTGTAATTTTATAATCTTCATTGATCCTTTTAAAATCATTCATGACGCTAATTGTCGTGATTGGATCAAGTGAAGCGACTGGTTCATCAGCTAAAATAATGTTTGGTTCTTGAGTTAATGCTCTAGCTAATGCGACACGTTGTTGTTGTCCTCCACTTAGCTCATCAGCTCTAACAAAAGATTTATCTAATATTCCTAATTTATCTAAAGAAGATAAAGCTAACATCTTTTCTTCTTTAGTATAAAATCCAAAGAGGCTTTCAAAAGAATTATGATATCCAACTCTTCCGCTTAAAACATTTTTGTAGACGCTACTTCTTTTAACAAGATTGAATGATTGAAATATCATACCGATATTTCTTCTTAATAAACGTAAATCCTTACCTTTACAGGTTCTTACATTCATCTTAATCTTTTCTTTTATTTGTTTGGAATTATCAATTTCCCTACTATTTTCTAACTCTTTTAAATCTTCTTTTAATTCTATGATTTCTTTAACTAAATTAATCGCATTTAAATCATCTTTATTTTCAATTGTAGAAAGCACTTTTTCTTTTCTTTTAATTTCTTTTTCGATAGATTTTTTTGTTGCGTTGATAGTTTTAAACACATCGACATATAAATTACCATTTTGTATTGTATGCATTTTGTTAATCGCTCTTAATAGAGTTGATTTTCCTGCACCAGATAAACCAATAATAGCTACAAAATCACCATCATTAATCGTTAAATTTATATCACTTAAAGCTTTAAATCCATTAGGATAAACTTTATCAACATGTTCAAAAACTATCATACACAACCACTTTCTTTTTAATTTATTATTTTAAATTATTTACCGTGAGCGACTTTCCACTTATACATTTCAACTTCACTTTGATAAGCTTCTTTATCACCAGCTTTATATCCAGTATGAGAATAAATATCATAAAGGATTTTAGCACCGCTTCCTTCTAGATCTTTTGTTCCATCTTGGCTAGCTTTTGTAAATGCATTGACAACTGCCTTCTTTTTAGCATCGCTAAGATTTGCTCTACAAGAAATTGTATCGTTATAAATTCCAGGAGTCATAGCGATTGTTGTAGTTTTAGTAAAGATTGAAGCGTCTTTATACCATTCTGTTCCTTCTTTATTGTATCCGTTAGCATATCTAATATCCATGAAGCCAAATGCAGCATCAACTTGACCAGCCATAACTGCAGCTAAAGCAGCATCATATCCTTTTGTTGATAATCCTTTAATTTGACCTTTACTTGCATCAGGAGTACCTTCAACAAAAGTCATACCATCTTTATTTAAAGTTGCTGTATCTGTGATGATATTAGAATAATTGCTGCTCATCCAGATTGATCTATTTTCTTCTTTACTTAAATTGTATAAGAAGAATGAAGGATATAAGTAACCTGCTCCACTTGTTTGACCTTGAATTGCGACAGTTTTTCCAGCTAATTCATCAATTGTAATTTTACCATCACCATTTTTATCTAAAGGATCTAATCCTTTTGTTGCTCTTTCTGTATCAGTTAATGCAAATACAATTGAGTTATAGAATGTAACTTTATTAGCATCACCACTTGTTTGTTGACCTAAATAAGTTTTATTATCAGTTGAACATTTATATGTTGAACTGTTCATATTATCAACCATAGCTTTTCTATTAGCTTCAGTTTGAGCACCATTACCTGTATCGTTTTGAACTTGATAGCCATCTCTAACTGATGTTAAAAGTAAATCGACAACTCCAGGTTTTTCAGTTTCACTTTGAGCATATCCGCTTGCTGTTAAGAAGCCGACATCAATTTGATCTGAATATAATGCTTGAGTAACTGCAGCGTAATCATTACCTGTAGTAATTTCAAATTTGTAGTTTGGTTCATATTTTTCTAAGATTGGTATTAAAGCTTTTGCTGAATTTGCTAAAGCAGATGAATCTCTACTTGGAACGAATTGGATTGTGATAAGATTTTCATCTTCACCTCCACATGATGCTAATGATGCACTAGCGATTAAAGCGATTGCACCTAAAGCTAAAATTTTACTTTTTCTCATAATTTTTAATTTCCTCCCATATAAGAAAAGCGACTGTATCAGGAAAAGAAAAAAGGGGTTAATTCCCCTTTTTAATATCACGATAATTTAGATAAACTAGAAAAGTTTTAAATAACTTCATGTTCCTCATACATTTAAGATTTTAGTCCTATCTAAAATAAAGTTTCAAACATTTTTAAAACTTTTAATTCAATCTTAATGCTTATTAAAACTGTATTAATTTTTAAAAATTAATAAAGCAAGACCATTTTATTTATTTGCTAATTTTTACAGTGTTTAGAATATTTTTAATCCTTTCTGCATAATTTTTAAAATTTTTTATGCAGTAAATAGCAAATAATTTTAAAATGATCCAAATAAATTTATACGAAATATTCGTAATAATATCTACTTAAAGTTACTGTGTAAATAAAAAAGACTTTGATAATAAATCAAAGTCAATCTCTTTAAATGGAGCTTCCTAGCGGATTCGAACCACTGATCATTGAGTTGCAGTCAATTGCCTTACCAGCTTGGCTAAGGAAGCAAGCGTTTATATTATATATCAAAAAGATATATAAAATCAAAAACTTTTATTTTTTTATATTCAAAATTGACTGAGGCTATATAAGAGTTTATTCATTAGCCTTCAATATTAACTTTTTTGTTCTTATTCTTGAAATAGATTCTAATCCCTATAATTTAACTAAATTTTTAATTACTGTTAGATAAATTAATATGATTTTTACATAAGAAATGCACTTATTGCTTTAGCATAAAGAAGTATTATGATAGTTGAAATTAGGCGTTATTTTTCACTTTCGTAACTTGAAATTTGGCGCGATTTTACATTTTTATAAGTTGAAATTTGGCGTTATTTTATTAATTAGATACTTGAAATTTGGCGTTTTTAACCTTAAAATAAATATAAAAAGGAGGTTTAATAATGTTTAAAAGAAAAATATATGAAGATATTAAAAAATGGAAAGATAATTCTGATGGAAAAACTGCGCTTTTAATAGAAGGAGCAAGACGTGTAGGCAAATCAACTATAGTTAAAGAATTCGCAAAAAATGAATACAAGTCTTATATAATTATCGATTTTGCTAACGTTACCAAAAATATCCTTTCAGTCTTTAACGATATCTCAAATTTGGATTTATTCTTCTCTAGGCTCCAACTTGAAACAGGAGTAACTTTGTACAAAAGAGAATCAGTTATAATCTTTGATGAAATACAATTGTTTCCTAAAGCTAGACAAGCAATTAAATATTTAGTGCTTGATGGAAGATACGATTATATCGAAACAGGTTCTTTGATATCTATCAAAAAAAATGTCTCCTCGATTGTCATCCCTTCTGAAGAACATAAAATTCAAATGTATCCGATGGATTATGAAGAATTTTTGGATGCTATCGGTTATAACTATGATGCATTAAATAATTTATATAATAAAAAAATAAAAATCGGAGAAAACACAAATAGAACTTTGATAAGAAATCTTAGATTATATGTAGCTATTGGTGGTATGCCTCAAGCGGTAGAAACTTATATAAAAGAAAAAAATTTTGATAATGTCGATTCAGTAAAAAGAGGAATCATTAATTTATATAAAGATGATTTAATGAAAATTGATAAATCTGGTAGATTATCAAAGATGTTTGAATCAATTCCAGCACAATTAGTATCTAAAAGAAACAAATTCTCTTTTGGATATGGACTTGGCAAAAAAAATTCTAAAGATAATGAGCGTTTATACGATTTAATAGATTCAAAAATTGTTAACTGCTGCTATCGTGTTGTTGATATTGGACCATCACTAAGTTTATATGAAGACCTTTCTAATTATAAATTGTATGTTGCTGATACTGGATTATTTGTAACAATGTTATTTAATAGCAACGAAAATGATCATAGCGATATTTATAAAAAACTATTGAGCGATAAATTAGATGTAAATTTAGGATATTTATTTGAGAATCTTGTTTCTCAAATGATCGTATCCTCAAAAAAGAAACTCTACTATTATGTTTTTAGTAAAGATAAATCAACACATTCATATGAAATTGACTTTTTATTGACACATAATACAAAAATAATCCCTTTAGAAGTTAAATCTAATAAAATAAATTCACATAACTCCTTAGATATATTTAAAGAAAAATACTCAAAATATGTTAATGAAAAATATTTAATATCACAAAAAGATTACTTTAAAGAAGGGGATTTAATAAATTTACCTTTCTATTTATTACCTTTTTTATTAAAAAATAACTAAAAAGATTATTACCTATATATTTCCAATATAGTTATCCTATAAAATAATAAAAATATCTTATTTGATTTATCTTCCAATTATTTGATAATATAAGTATATAAATATCGAAAGGAAAACAATATTATGAAATTCAACAATGTAGTAGTTGCTGGTGGTGGCGTTTTAGGTAGTCAAATAGCTTTTCAAGCTGCATATTGCGGTTTTAATGTTACTATTTGGTTACGTAGTGAAGGTAGCATCAAAAGATGTCAACCTAAATTAGATTCTTTAAAAGAAAAGTATATTAACGATATCAATTTAATGGATACTGAAGAAGGTAAAACACCTTCTAATTGGTGTGCTGGATTAGCTGATTTAGATTCTTTTAATAAAGATGAATGCTTAGCAAAAGTCGAAAAAGCTTATAGTAGTATCAAATTGGTTTTAGATTTAAAAGAAGCAGTAAAAGATGCTGATTTAATTATTGAATCAATGTCAGAAAACGCTGAAGATAAAATCGCTTTTTATAAAATGTTAGCACCTGTATTAGAAGAAAAGACTGTAATCGTCACTAACTCTTCTACTCTTCTCCCTTCTCAATTTGCAAAATACACAGGACGTCCTGAAAAATATTTATCTCTTCATTTTGCAAATACCATTTGGAAAAACAATACCGCTGAAATCATGTGTCAAAGTCAAACTGACAAAAAATATTTTGATGATGTTTTAAATTTTGCTAACGAAATCAGAATGATCGGTTTACCTGTATTAAAAGAAAAGAATGGATATTTGTTAAATTCAATGTTAGTTCCTTTCTTACTTTCAGGATTAGATTTATACGCTAATGGTGTTTCGGATCCAAAGAGTATCGATTTAGCTTGGACTAAAGGAACAGGAGCTCCTAAAGGTCCTTTCCAAATTTTTGATACAGTAGGATTAAATACTGCTTATAATATCGTAATGCAATATCAAAAAGTTCCAGGACTCATGTCACCTTTACTTAAAAAGATGATGATGCCATACAACTTTAAAGGAATGGCTAAGTTATTAAAGAAATATATCGATGAGGGCAAATTAGGAATGTCTTCAGGAGAAGGTTTCTATAAATATAAATAATAAGTAAAATAAAAAAATAGCTGAGAAATCAGCTATTTTTATTATTTAAATCTTAAATTATTTATTAGTTGAATAGAATGTTGTAACTACATTACTAGTTTCTATTAATATCGAATTTTGATTTAATGCTACAATGACTTCATCACAAATCTTATAAACATTTCCTAATTCAATGTCTTCTAAAATACATGCGATTGTTCTTTCTTTTGTAATAGTTGAAGTTTCATCTTTCCAATATCCATTAGCTTCATAAACCGTACAACCATCTGTATATTTAGTACAAATTTCAGTAACTTTAGTTAAGCATTCATCAAAAGGAATCTCTTCTTTATATGTATCTTTATCATTAGTACCTATATATAAAGAATATTTGGTAATTTGTTGATTAGCGATATTCATATTTTTAATTTGGAAACCAAATACTACTCCTGTAAAAACTACATTAATCGCTAAAACAATAGACATCACAATCAAAATTATTTTGTTTTTATTAGCTTTATTTTCCATTTTTTTCTACCTCTTTTTTAAAAACAATATGAAATCCTAGTTCTTTTTAATTATCAGATCTAGAAAAACCATTTTTCATATGCATGCTAGCATTATATAAAACTTTAGCTAAACATGATTTAGTTTCTTTTTCTACCATATTAGCTAATTCATCATTTGCTTTTATAATATCTTCTTCACTATTTATTTCTTTATCGAATTTATTTAAAAGCATATGAGTTTTAGCTCCAACAGCTTTTTGATATCTTTCAATAAATATTGCACTACTTTTATAGTGAGCATCACTTAAGCCTGCAATCAATCTCATATTCCAATAGTAATTATTTGTATCAACATCTAATGTTGTATTAGCAAAATAAGAAGGAATTACACTAGTATTTGCATAAATTGGCGTAATAGAATTAAATGCATTAGATCCAAAAGCTACCCATTCAACACCTTTAATAATATCTTTAACATATGGTCTAATTTGCAATATTGCCATAAATGATGTTCTACTGATTCCTATTGGTCTATATTTAGAAATACCATCACTAAAATAAGGATTATATTTTGTTCCTTGATAATAAGATCCTAATAAATATTTAATATCTTCAATAGTTATCTTTCTTTCAGGAACTAAACTCCAAGGAATATCATCGCTTTCTGGATTATATTGAGCATTTTCTCCATCCCACTTATAAGTTCTAGGATTTAAATATCTTTCCATAAACCAAGCGCGAGGTGTGTTATATGTATGGTCACTATCATCATTGCTTCCAAACGCTAATCGAGGATTAAAATTACCATCAAGATTTAAATCTAAATGATTTTCTTTAATGAATTCTAATAAATCTTTACTGCATAAATTTTCTTTTCCTTCATTCAAAGCATCATTAAAATCAAATCTATCTAAGCCAAATTGGTTAGGCATAACGACATATTCTTCATCTTTTACTCTTCTAGCAATCCAGTGATGTCCACCTATCGTTTCAAGCCACCAAATAGAATCTTCATCGTTAAAAGCGATACCATTAGATTCATATGTTCCATATTTTTCTAATAATTCTCCTAATCTTAAAATACCTTCTTTAGCACTTTTGATATAAGGAAGAACTAATACTACTAAATCCTCTTCTCCAATACCTCCATTATCCATTAAAGGATCTGCTCCTAAAACTCTAGCATTAGATGTAATTGTTTCTGTAGCAGTCATTCCTACATTAAATTCATTAATGCCGCAAGCTCCCCAAATGCCATCTTTTGGATTAACATTAGGCATTAATGTATATCTATAAGATTCACTAGGTAAATCCATCTCAAAAGATGATAATTTGCTTTTATAATGTTTACCATTTTCATTTCTTTTAATGACTGCCATCTTTTTTTCTTCAAAAACTCCACTAGGAGAATCATCGTTTCTAGCAATCATTGTCGATCCATCATAACTTGCTTTTTTACCCACTAAAATTGTTGTACATGCCATATCTATCATTCCTTCTATATAAATTAACTAAAATAATTCTTTCTTTAAATATATGCTGTCTTTTTCATCTATTTTTCTAATAACTCTACAAGGATTACCAACTGCTAACGAGTGAGGTGGTATGTCTTTAGTAACTACGCTTCCAGCTCCAATAACACACCCTTCTCCAATTGACACTCCTCCGATTACAGTTACATTACTTGCTAACCAGCAATTAGATCCTATAGTAATCGGCTTAGAGTATTCTTTATCTGTCATAATACCAGCTTCACTTAAATACAAATTTCTTTCACTAGGTAAAAATGGATGAATAGGTGTTACTAAACTGCAATTTGGTCCAATAAATACATTATCTCCCACTTTAACTAAAGATATATCTAAGCAAGTAAAATTAAAATTAGCATAAAAATTTTTACCAACTAAAAAATTAACACCATAATCAAAATATATAGGACCTTGAAAATAGGCATTACTTTCATACCCTAATAATTCTTTAGTTAATATATTTTTTCTTTCATCACCTTCTTTTAGAGCATTATATTCAACACAAATATTATGAGCTTTAGTTCTTAAAGCTAATATATAAGAATCATTAGGATCATATATCTTTCCATTAATCATCTTATTAAATTCATCCATTTCAATTCTCCTTAATAAGTTCAATAAATCTATTACTATTTTTGATTATAAAAATTATTGTCAATAAATTAATAACTATAAAAACAACAACGCTTACAACTAAACTCAATATAAACATATCATTATTAACACTACCATCATTAATAACAATCAACGAATATTCTAAAACTAAAATCGATACTAAGCAATCATTAAACTCTATTAAATTTTTATATTTAACAAGTAAAGAATCAGATTTTAAAGACTTTTTAAAAGATATACTTCTAGATATTATTTTATATGTTAAAAATGTTGCCATACTTATACCTATTATCATTCCGTAATTCACTTCTTTATTATTAGTCAATAATAAAATTATAGGTACAATTAATGTAATAT
>CAVKZO010000005.1:0-44019 GCA_963661135.1 Lachnospiraceae bacterium
GTTTAATTTATTTAGTTTTAATAAATATGTATCAAATAACGATGATATTGAAGTAAATTCTTTTTTTAATTTAATAGAATTTATAATATTAGAATAATCATTGATTTTATTTTTAATAGATTTATAAATATCGTTTTTTAAATAATCGAGTTCATTAATAATGTCATTTATATCACAAACTGCATATTCACAAGCTCCAGTTGGAGTTGAGGCGTGTTTTGAACTAGCTAAATCAACTAAAGATAAATTAATTTCGTGACCGATAGCTGTAATTATAGGTTTATTTAAAGAATATACCTTTCTTACTAGTGTTTCTTCATCAAATACGCTTAAATCTTCACTAGCTCCACCCCCTCTTCCTAATATAATAAGATCAGAGTCGGATGCACTAGCTTTATTCAATGCATCTATAATATCATTTAAAGCTTCATTTCCTTGTACTTTAGCATAGATAAATTCAAGTTTAACAAGAGGGTTTCTTCTAGTCAAATTGAATTCAAAATCTTTCTCTGCAGCACTATTTTTTCCCGTAATTATCGATATTTTATTAGGAAATTCAGGGAGAGGTAATTTATAAGCTTCATCAAATAAGCCTTCAGCTAACAATTTCTTTTTCAAAGCTTCTTTTTTTAAAAGTTCATTACCTTCTCCAAACTGAATTATCTTTTTTATTATTATTTGATAAGTTCCACTAGGAATGTAACTTGATATAGATCCAACTACTAAAACTTGATCGCCATTAGCGATACTAAAATCAAGCTTAGAAGCATCATATTTAAACATTACACAATTTAAAGAAGATTTATCATCTTTAATATTAAAATAGAGGTGTCCAGCACGGTTTACACCTCTAAAATTAGAAATCTCACCAATAATACCAATATTTTGTAAAGTTATTGTATTGTCAAAAAGTGATTTTATATAATCATTAATTTCAAAAACACTATAAAATTCTTTATTTTCGTATAGAATCATTTAAACACTTATCTAAAATTGCATTAACAAACTTGTAATCGTTAGCTTCACCATATTTTTTAGCTAATTTAATTGCGACATTAACGATTACAGCTTTATCCATAATATCTAAATATTTATAATTAGTAACACTTAAAATTAAAATAGATTGGATACAGAAATTTAAACGTTCAAATTTCCAATTGTTTAAATATGTTGATACATATTCAATAGTTTCTTTTTCATATTTTAAAGCTTTTACTAATAAAATCTTTAAAAAGTAATCAGCATCATCATAACTTACTCCAGTTACTTCCTCGATTGATTTTTTAAAATCAATTTCTTTATTTAAAGATTGAGCAATTAAAAATGAATACATTAATTGCATTGCTTGTTCTTGTATTTTGTTTCTTGATAAATTTTCACTCATAATTAAATTACACTTGTCTTAACGATTATTTTAAAAGGTACTGCATCAAGAAGGTAAAGCAAGTTATTGCTCAACACTTCATTGATTTTAGTTTTTATTTCTTCTTCATTAGAACCTTTATCGATTTTTACATTCACGTAGAATATAGCTTCATTATCTTTGATCGTAACATTTACATCATCGCTGGATACTAAAGTCTTTTTCTTTGAATCAATCGATATAATTCCATTAATTTGTTTTAAAGATTCCTCGCAGATCTGTTTAAAAACATTTTTAGAAATCCCGAGTTCTCCTTTTTTATTAGATTTTTTTAAATAGACGTAATTACCCATTTTTAACCTCCTTATAAACGGAGCGAATATATTCTACAACATCTTCTTTTGTAAATTTATAATCTTTTACAACATCACTAGCTTTTCCACTAGCTCCAAAAATATCGATGCCATAGTTATATTTAGCATATCTTCCCCAACCGAACGTAGAAGACATTTCTAAACTGATATTTTTACATGTATGAACTCCGATAACGCTCCTTTTATATTCTTCACTTTGAGCATTAAATAATTCCATGGAAGGCATACTGACGACTCTAATATCGATTTCCTTAGCTAAAGCTTCTTTACAAGCTAATGCTAAACTAACTTCACTCCCTGTAGCGATTAAAGTAAGTTCTGCTTCTTTTTCTTCCTTTGAAATTATATAAGCACCTTTTTTAACACCTTCATAATTGCTGCTTTCAGTTAAAATAGGAAGATTTTGTCTCGTTAAAATAATGCTAATTGGTTTATTTGTTGTCTCTAAAGCTACTCTATAAGCTCCATAAACTTCCCTATTGTCACATGGTCTAAAAACAATTGAGTTAGGAATAGATCTTAACATGGCTAATTGCTCAACAGGTTGATGAGTTGGTCCATCTTCTCCAACCATGATTGAATCATGGCTAAATAAATAAATTTGAGGTAAACCCATCAATGCGCTCATTCTTACAGCAGGTTTTAAATAATCCGCAAAAACAAGGAAACAACCAGTGTAAGTTCTTAAACCACCATGAAGTAAAATTCCATTGCTCGCTGAAGCCATTAAAAATTCTCTAATACCCCAATTGATGTTATTTCCGCTTCTATCTTCACTTGTGAAATTAACTTGATCTTTTAATCCAGTCATGACACTACCAGCGACATCTGCGCTGCCACCGAATAAATTAGGTAAGACCGTGTGGAAATATTGTAAGACTTTTTGACTTCCTTTTCTTGTTGAATCTTCTTTTAATTCATTCATCTCTTTTAATTCTTTAGGAAGTAATGAAGATACATCATTATTTTCTAAAGCAACTAATTGATTATATAATTCAGGTTTTTCTTCTTTATATTTTACAATTTTTTCTTCGTACTTATTGTATTCTTCTTCGCCTCTAGCGATAAATGTCTCTTTAAAAGAAGTATATACTTCTTCAGGGACATAAAATTCAGGGAAATCGTAACCATAACTTAATTTAGCATTCTTTCCATCTTCAGCACCTAAAGGAGCTCCGTGAACTTTGCTTGTTCCAGCAAATTTGCTTCCGTATCCAATAATGGTCTTCACCAAAATTAAAGTAGGGTTCATAGGAGATTTTTTAGCGATCTCAATGGCTTTCTTAATATCTTTAACTTTATTTCCGTCGCTTACTGTAATGACATCCCAATTTGCACTAGTAAATCTATCGATAACATTAGTTTCATCGCTTTGTCCTAAAGGCCCATCTAATGTAACAGAGTTACTATCGTAAATAAGAATCAATTTCTTTAATTTTTGAAATCCAGCATATGTAATAGCTTCTTGAGAAATACCTTCCTCTAAGCATCCATCACCACAAAGACAATATGTATAGTGATCATAGACATCACTTCCATAAATATTTCTTAATTTTTCTTCAGCCATAGCGACACCGACCGCTTCAGCGATGCCTTGACCTAACGGACCGCTACTAGCATCGATTCCAGATGTCACACCTATCTCAGGATGACCTGGAGTTCTACTATGAAGTTGTCTAAAGCTCTTTAAATCGTCCATTGTAACGTCATATCCAGCGCAATGAAGAACTGAATAAAGAAGCATTGAAGCATGTCCATAACTCATTACAAAACGGTCTCTATTTCTCCAATTTGGATGTTTAGGATCTGCTTTTAAGAAATATTTGTATAAAGTATAAACAATAGGTGCGGCACCTAAACTTGCACCTGGATGACCGCTATTTGCTTTATTAATACCATCAATACATAAAGCACGAATTGCGCTAACGCTTAAAGTGTCGATATTTTCTTTTTTTAAAGCCATTTTACTCTCCTTTATCTAATTTAATGCCAAGTATTTTAAGTTGCTCATCACTAACTTCATATGGAGCATTTGTAACTGGACAAACTGCATTTAAGTTTTTAGGGAACGCGATAACATCACGAATGTTATCAGTCCCGCTTAAAATCATTGCCAATCTATCTAAACCGAAAGCGAGACCTCCATGAGGTGGAGTACCAAATTTAAGCGAATCGACAAACCAGCCAAATTTCTTTTTGATATCTTCATCACTCATACCTAAAATTTCAAATATTTGTTTTTGAACATTTTGATCATAGATTCTTAAACTTCCGCCACCTGCTTCGTAGCCATTGATGACGATATCATAAGCGTAAGCGTATACTTCATAAGGTTTTTCCATTAATTTAGGTAAATCTTCATCGCAAGGTCTAGTAAACGGATGATGGCATGGTGTGATCGAACCATCTTCTTCACTCTTTTCAAAAAGTGGGAAGTGTGTGATCCATAATAAATCATATGTTCCCTCTTTTATCAATTTTAATTCTTTAGCTAAATATGATCTTAATGCACCTAAACCAAAATTGACGTCTCTTCTAATATTGCTACTTGCAATAAAGATTACATCTTCATTTGTAGCTTCCATTGCTTTAATTAATGAAGAAATTTCTTCTTCAGTAAAGAATTTAACTAATGAACCTTCTAATTTTCCATCAACTAATTTTAAGCATGCGTAACCTTTTAAATTGAATTTTTTAGCTAAAAGATTGTATTCATCTTGTTTTTTACGACTACAATGCTCTGCGATTCCTTTTGCCAAAATAGCTTTTACATACTTTGATTCTTTAAAACCATTAAAAGCTGAATTAACAAATATTGATTTAACATCTTTTATCATCATATCGAATCTTGTATCTGGTTTATCACTTCCGTAATTATCGACGGCATAGTCATAATCCATTTGTCTTAAAGGCAATTTAACATCATATCCGACTACTTCTTTAAATAATTTCTTTAAGAATCCTTCAGAAATTTCGATAATTTGATCTTGATTTAAAAAGCTAGTTTCGATATCAATTTGAGTGAAGTCAGGTTGTCTATCAGCTCTTAAATCTTCATCTCTAAAACAACGAGCGATTTGATAATATCTTTCAAGTCCTCCTACCATCAACATCTGTTTATATAATTGAGGAGATTGAGGTAAAGCGTAAAATGAACCCTTATGAACTCTACTAGGTACTAAATAGTCTCTAGCGCCTTCTGGAGTTGAAGGAGATAAATAAGGGGTTTCAACATAGATAAATCCATTATCTGAAAAATATTGATTGGTGATATTAATAATTTTACTTCTAACTAAGAATTTTTGTAAGACTACTTGTCTTCTTAAATCTAAATAACGATATTTTAATCTAATATCTTCGCTTGCATCAGTATCATCACTGATGATAATTGGAGGTTGTTCACTAGTGTTAATAAGTTTAATTTCTCTTGCGATAATCTCGATTTCACCAGTCTTTAAGTTTTTGTTAGGTACATCTTTTTTTGAAACTACACCTTTAATTTGAAGGATGTATTCATTTCTAACGTCGCATAATTTCACTTCATCAGTTTTAACTAAAACTTGAACGATTCCAGTTCTATCTCTTAAATCAATAAAAACTAAGCTACCTAAATTTCTTTTTTTACTAACCCAGCCAAGAACACTAACTTCTTGATCTAAGTTAGATAAATTTAACTCTCCGCAATAATTTGTTCTTTCTAATTTTTCCATAACGCTACCTTCTATTCATGCTCACTTTCAAAAATATTATCTAAAGTTTCGATTAAATCATCGTTTTTAACAGTAGATTGAATTTTTGTTGTAAGATCTTTTAAAACCACTTCTTCATTCTTAATTTCGTTTTCTCCGACAATTAAAGCGATTTTCGCTTTTCTTCTCTCTGCTTTTTTAAACATCTGAGACATACCTTTATTTTCTAAACAAATCTCGCAAGAATATCCAAAACTTCTTAAATAATTAGTAAGTTTTAAACAATATTTTATATTTTCTTGTCCTATTGGAAGACAATAAATATCGATTTCAGTATCTTCTAATTCAATTTCATTAAACATTTCGTCATCATTCATAACCGATACTAAACGTTCAATTCCCATCGCAAATCCAACACCTTCAATTTGAGGACCTTCAAGTTCTTTTACTAACTTATTATAGTGACCACCAGCTCCTATAGCTCCGTAGTTTTTACCATTTTTACTAGTGTAATGGAATTCAAAAACAACTCCACTATAGTAATCTAAGCCTCTAACTAAAGAATCATCTACTTCATATTTAATTTCGTTATCTTCTAATAAATCTAATACATCGCCAAAATATTTTTTGGCACTATTTGTTAAAAATTCACTCATTTTTGGTGCGTTTTTAACGATTTCTTGGTCTTCAGGAACCTTACAATCTAAAATTCTTAAAGGATTTAATTCAAGTCTATCATGACAATCTGAACACATTGAATCAATATGTTCTTTAAAATATTCTTTCAAAACTTGTTTATAATTGGCTCTACTTTCTTCATCACCTAATGTATTAATTTTTAAAGTTATATTTTTAAATCCAAGCATTTTTAAGCTGTTGTAAGCTAATACAATAACTTCATTATCTCTAAAAGCATTATCAACACCGACACACTCAACACCAAATTGATTAAATTGACGATATCTTCCTTGCTGTGGTCTTTCATATCTGAAACAAGGACCGACATAGTAAGCTTTTCTAGGATAATCTTGATCGACAAAAAGTTTATTATTGATCATGCTTCTAACGATTCCAGCAGTAAATTCTGGTCTAAGTGTGATACTTCTTTCACCCTTATCTAAAAATGTGTACATTTCTTTCCTAACTATGTCACTAGAATCACCGACAGATCTTACAAATAAAGGTGTCGATTCAATTATTGGAGTTCTAAATTCTTTATATCCGTATAATTCAGCAGTTCTAATCAATATTTGCTCAACATATGTATACTTGCTAGCTTCATCAAGTATAACGTCGTGAGTTCCTTTAACAACACTAATCATAATAAATACCTCATTCTAAAATATTATATCTAAAAATTAGATATAATACAAAGCAAACTGGCTGCTCCTTAAAATAAAAACATCTAAAATTAATAATTAATGGAATGTTCTTTTAATTTCATTAACATTTCTTATATTTTTTAAAGTTGCAAAAACCTTATCTAAAGAATAGATATCAGCTACGCAAATTTGACAAAAAATACTTGTTGTAAATGTTTCAGGATGAAATTTAGCGTTAATTTCTGTACATTTAACCCTAATTCCATTTAATGCAGACATGATATCAACAACTAAACCTTCTCTATCACTACATTCGATGACAATATCGACTGGATAATAATTTGAAGTTAAATTACTCTTCCAATGGACGTCGATTAATCTTTGCTTTACGTTATGAATATTTGGGCAATCTTTTCTATGAACAGTAATGCCCATTCCTTTTGTAACGTAACCGATGATATCATCTCCTGGAATTGGAGTACAACAATTTCCTAAAGTAATTTTAAGTCCAGTTTCATTATCTACAGTGACAGGACATTTATCATCATCGAAATTTTCTTTCTTACTAATATTGATTGTTGCATCGGTATCTTTTCTTTTTAAACCAATAAAATCTGCAATTTGACTTGGGTTAGGATTATGAGAGTAAATTCCAACAAATAAATCATCAATAGTTTTACAATGGTAGTTATTTAGTACATTATTAGTAGATAATAAGTCATTCATTTCAGACTCACTAACGCCTCTATCCTTAAAAAAGTCGATACAAACTTGCTTACCCTTACTGATTCTTTCTTCTCTTAATATTGATTCATTTTTCTTTAATAAATACTTTTTAATATTAGTTTTAGCTACGTTAGTTTTAACCATTGTAAGCCAGTTTTCATTAGGTCCAGGAGCATTATTTTGAGTTTTTATTTCTACTACATCCCCTGTTTTTAATTGAGTTCCTATAGGTACTAAATTTCCATTAACTAAAGCACCAACGACATTTTGACCAACTTTAGTATGGATTCTATATGCTAAATCGATAGGAGTCGATCCGCTTGGTAAATCGATAACTTTACCTTTAGGAGTAAAAACATAGACATTAGCTTCAAAAATATCTTTTGTAAGTTTATCCATGTAATCCTTAGCGGTTTCGTTTTCGTTTTGTGAAGAAATTGAAACAAAATCTCTAAACCAATGTAATTTCTCTTCAATTTCTTTTTGCTCTTGTTTAGCGTTATAATGGCTATTTTCTTTGTATCTCCAGTGAGCTGCAACACCGCTTTCAGCAACATCATCCATTTCATAAGTTCTAATTTGAACTTCAAAAATATTGCCATCACCAGCGATAATTGATGTATGAAGAGATTGATACATATTTGGTTTAGGCATTGCGATATAGTCTTTAAATCTACCAGGAATAGGCTTAAAGTTAGCGTGAATTAAACCTAAAATCTCATAACAATTAATTTCGCTTTCAGTTATGATTCTAACAGCTAAAACGTCATAAATTTCTTCGAATTTATGGCCTTTTTGGAACATTTTTTTATAAATTGAATAAATTGATTTAACTCTACTTTCAATCTCAAATTTAAAGTTGTTTTCAATAAGAATATCAGCGATTTTCTTTTTAAGATTATTTAAAGCCTTGTTTCTATTTTTAATATTTTTATTGAGTAAATCAACAATCATATTATATTCTTCAGGCTTTTCGATCTTTAATGATAAATCTTCTAATTCACTTTCAATTTTATAAATACCTAAACGATGAGCAATTGGAGCAAAGACTTCTAATGTTTCTTTACTTAATGCGTGTTGTCTTTCTGGTTTTAAAGCTTCTATTGTTCTTAAATTATGCAACCTATCAGCTAATTTAATAATGATGACTCTAACATCTTTCGCCATTCCTAAAAATATTTTACGATGATCTTCAGCTTCAAAATCAACTTGAGTATTTCTAGATAATTTTAATCTTTGAATTTTTGTTAAAGAATCAACAATTCTAGCTACTTCTTCTCCGAATAAATTAGCTATATCTTTAATTGTTGTATCAGTATCTTCGACAACATCGTGTAAAAACGCTGATGCGATAGTTACTGGTCCGCTTTGAAGTTGTGCACAAATATATGCGACTTCAATTAAATGTTGGACATAAGGCTCTCCTGATTTTCTAAAGATACCATCGTGTTTTTTGTAAGCAAATTCATAAGCTTTTTTAATTAAATTACGATCTTCTTCATTAAAAATATATGTACTGTATATTTCTTGTACATCTTCGAAAGTATGCATTGGATAGCCACCATTTGGTTTTAATACTTTATTTTCTTCCATACTAAAATTTTAAACCTCCATTACTTTTTTTCAAACGAATTTGCAATAAATTGGCAAGTTGTTCTATTTAAAAATGAATTTTTAGCTAATTTTCCATATAATTTAACAAATTTATAATTAACGATTTCGCTAGGAAAATTAAAATATACAAGATCACTTGAAATACCAAGGTTCGTTGTTATATGTAAATGATTTCTACTATATGTAAAACAATCCGTGTTGAATGAATCAATTTCAAATATAGGCATTTCATGACCATATCCAAAAGGTCCAAAAGTTAATAAAATATTATAATTATTTATATTGATTTCTGATAAATTCAATACAATTGTATTTTTTGATTCTTCAATAAAAGGATATTCTTTAGCTAATAAATCAAATTTTTCTTTAAATTTCTCAAAATCTTTTTCATAAATTGATAATCCTCCAGCAAAAGAATGGCCTCCGCTAGTTAATAATAATCCTTTTAAAGATTCAAATACTTTTATGACATTAAATCCATTTCTTGAACGAATTGAGCCTTTTAAAACTCCTTCTTTTTTACATTTTGAAAAAACGACAACGGGCTTATTAAATTCATCTAAATATTTATTTGCTAAAAGACCACAAAGTCCTTCAGGAATGTCTTCAATAACAACAAAAGAATTGTAGTTACAAACTTCAACTTTATTAGCATAAGCTTTATCTACTAATTCTTTTCTTCTAATATTATTGCTTTCAATCCACTCAACTCTCTTTTTATAATCTTCTTCACTATCAGTTGTAAAAAATCTAACAATATTATATAAATTATTATCTAAAACAAGCCTTCCAATCGCATTAATCTTAGGAATAACACCTAAAGATAATTTTTCTTCACTTATTTCATTACTATCTTTTAATAACATCACAATATTTTTGTATTTATTTTTATTTAAAACTTCTAATCCTAGTCTCACTAATTCTCTATTTTTACCTTTTAATTCCATCATATCGCTTAAAGTTGATAACATAGCTAAAGTTAATAAGTATTCATCATTTTTGTTTAAAAAAGCTCTGCTAAAATAGTAACAAACTTCACCAGCACTCATATTAATATCGCTAAATTTAGAAATAGTAGGATGTAAAATAAATTTAGCATTAGGAAGTGTATCTTTAGGAATATGGTGATCAAAAACTAAACACTCCATATTTAAAGAATTTAAATAATCTATCTCATCAATTAAGGTAATTCCGTTATCTACACAGATTATTATTTCATAATTTAATTTATTAAAACGGTCGATATTTTGCTTTGTAAGGCCATATCCATCCAATTCTCTATTAGGAATATAAAAACCTGCTTTATAATCTTTATATTGCTTTAAAGCATTAAAAATAATCGATGTAGCCATGATACCATCACAATCGTAATCACCATAAATTAAAATCTTTTTGTTGTTATCAATAGCATCTTTTACATATTTACAAACTTCATCCATAAGTAAAAATTCATATGGTGATCCTAATTTTTCTAAATTAGGAGCTTCACATAATTTATTGTAATCATCGATTGAAATATTGTAATAATCCAAAATTTTTTCTAAAAACGTTCTCATATAATCTTTTAAAAAAGGCGATTTGAATCGCCTATTCTTTAATCGTTAATACCGATGAATGTAGCCTCTTCAGGTCCATTGTCATCTTTAACTTTCTTATTTTTATCTTTCCTAGAGAATTTAACATTCTTTGTTAAGTATGTAATAAATTTATTCAATACTTTTTCACCATTTAAAGAAAGAAGTTTTGTTGCAGGTAAAACTAATACCATACCGAAAATAATCATAATAATCATCATATTTTCTATAGATGAAGCAAATAATAGAGCGATTACTGGGAATGCACAGATTAATGAAGAATATTTTGCAAATGTGTAATCCATATTATTTACTTCTTCGTAAGCATCATATCTAGCGACAAGATCATTTTTAAATAACTTTCTATTTTCTTTATATTTTTCTTTTTCACCAACATAGAACGAGATAAGAATTAAAGCGTTGTTAATAAATACTAATAAAATTGATAAAGATACAATAGCACTTACAGAAATATGAGTTACGCTAATAATTCCTAATACAATCAAGCAGACAACACCATTTAATAATGTTCCGACAATCGCTTTATTTAAACCATATCTAATAATGAAATAAACAAGCATTAAAGCTAATGAAATTCCAACATAGATTAAAACATAATTTGTGTAACTTGAGTTATCGATTGAATAAACTCTTTTGATTGAAACAGAATCTTGATCAACACTATTCATTCCAACTATAGTTTGAGCGTAATGTGAGAAAGCTTCTTTTATATTTGTTGAAGTATAATCTCCACTATTTCCTTCTCTATAATAAACTGTTGAATTATCTTCATCATAATATCCTTTTAAACTTAAAGTGTAAGTATATTCATATTTTGTAGTATTACCATTTTTATAAGTGAAGCAATAATAAGTTAAACTTGGACTTGCTAAGAATTTAGATTCACCTTTTTCATCATTTGAGAAATGTAAATCGAAATTCGATTTAAAATCACTTACGTAATCATCAGATTTCTTCTCTTCTGATGGTAAAATTTGAGTTATATAAAGTTCAGTTGTTTGCTCGCTTGATGGAGTATTTAAAATACTTCCATTTATCGAAGAGAATGTAATCATTCCAGCGATCGAAGCGATCAATAAAGAACCAACGACACTAGCACCGATAATTGAAGTCTTTTTATTAGTTTTAGTTTTAAAAGATTCGAAATATTTTGACTTTTCTTCTTTAGTTAAATCAGGAATTAGCTTTTTATCTAAGGCCAATAAGTGAGGTTTACTTGCAATATATGATGAATTATAAACAAACCAACTGACTCCTCTAGTGATAAGAGCATTTACAATTAAATTAATAACAGATCCAATAATTACAAAAATACCAAAAGAAGATATTGCACTATTTGGAATAAGATAAGCGACAAATCCAGCTAATAAAGCGACGGTTGAAGAATCTAAAGTGATCCAGAACGCTTTTTTAGCACCATCTTGATAAGCTTTTTTAAAGTTTTTACCAGCGTAAATTTCTTTTTTAGTCTTGTAATATAATGACATTGTACTAAATAAAGAAACAAATAATACAGCGACAATACCAATAATTGCACCAACATTAAATTCAACACCAAGTAAATTAAATAACGCTAATGTTATGATGCTTGTTCCAACAGTTCCAATTGTTCCAGCTAAACCGTTGACACCAAAATTTAATAAATAAACTAAGAGTAATAAGACGATTCCAGCTAATGTAGCAATTAATAAAGTTGATAATTCAACATTATTCATAAAGACTAAATATTCATATAATGGAGAAACAGAATTGTCCATTGCTGAATTCGTATATTTAGAGTTAAGTAATGTAACTTGATATTTATATGAAGAACTATTGAAAATATTTTTCCAAATCAATGATTTCATATATGCAGCACTTTGTGTAGTTGAAGTTGTTCCGTAATTTCCACCATCACTCTTTGATGTTGCACATTCATATCCACCAAAATAAATCTTTTTATAATTATCTTCTTTTGAAGCATCTGTACTATCCCAATTCCAGAAAAAGCTTTCTGGTTTAGTAGCATCAAATTCAAATAATACGTGTTTATAATAGTTTGATTTATCTAAATTTGAAGTTTCTTTATTATCGACAAGATCTTTAATTGAATAACCATCAAGCCAATCGTTTAAAATATATATTTTATTTTCAGATTTTGTCGCTTCTTCTTCAGAACTATCATCATCAGCATCTAATCTAGTGTGATTTTTACCGCTTGAATCAGAATCATTAGATCCTTTTGCTTTTTCGTAGATATCTTTAAATTTTGTACCATTATCATATAATTCAATAACAACATATGGATAATTATCTTTGTATTCTATAGTTGCATCGCCAGCTGAGAAAAATTCATTAGTTTTATTACCATTAGTTTTTACAGAAGATGCAGTATTTCCAATAGCGACAGGGCTTTCGCCATATGTAGAAGCCATAAATGACCAACTAAATGTTAAGTAATCTGTAATATCATCATAAAAACTATCATCTGTTTTATAAATAACTGAAATTGTATCAGTTCCAATTTTATTAATTTTATAATTAGAGATTTGAATAGAATTCAAACGTGATTCAAAAGTTTCAATAATTTCATCAATTGCATCATCATCCGTATTTAATTCTGTATTTTCACTCGTACCATCAAATCCACCATCAGCAACAACTCTATCACTAACTTTAAAAACAAATTCCTTTGATGATGTGTAATCTGCACTACCATTAATGCCTTTAATGCTTGGTATGAAACCAACACCTAGCCCTATAAGCATCGTAGCGCATAATGTAATATAACCTGTAAATCTTTTCATGCTAACTCCTTTTATAAATATAATTTATAAATGTACGCTTAAAATTTTACTATAAAGTGTAAAATTAAACAATGTTTTTAAAGGCTTTTTCATAGAAAAAAATTATTTTTTATGATTTTATCTTCAAAAAATTATTAAGTTTGCATTTTTTTAAGATTAAATATAATTTTCGCACACTTTTTTACCTTTTTCAGTCAATATTCTTCCTCTCTTTGTTCTTTCGATATATCCTTCAAATACCAAATAACTTTCATTCATCTCTTGAATACTTTTAACATCGCTAAGTAAATAATTAGAAATTGTCTCAAGTGAAACTGGAGTATCTTTAAAGTTTAAATACATTACCTTTAAAATTTCTATATCTTCTTCAGTCAATCCAAATTCATTGATTCCTAGGATAATAAAAGCATCTTTCACAATTTTTTTATTAATTATTTTCACTTTTAAAAATACTGCGTAATCAACAATTCTTTTTAATAAATTTAAAGCAACTCTTGGTGTTTTTCTACTTCTTTTTGCTATTTCTAGCGATGCATCAATATCAATATTAAAATTAATTTTTTTACAATTATTAGTGATAATATTAGTTAATTCCTCATTTTTGTAATATTCAAATTTAAAATTTATACCAAATCTATCCCTTAAAGGTCTAGAAATTAAACCAATTTGTGTTGTTGCACCTATCAAAGTAAAAGGAACGACATCCAAATTAATAATCTTTGTCTCTTCATTACTTTTAAATGTAACATTAAGTTTATAATCTTCTAAAACACTATATAAAATTTCTTCTAAACTTTTATCAAGTCTATGAATTTCATCTATAAACAAAATATCACCAGCATTTAATGAAGAAATAATTGAAATTAAGTCGCTTGTATCTTTTAAGCTTGGAGCACTAATCACCTTAATACCAACTCCTAATTCATAAGATACAACATATGCTAAACTTGTTTTTCCTAATCCTGGGGGTCCGTATAATAAAATATGATCTAGGCAACTTTTTCTTTTTTTAGCGCTATAAATAAAAATCTTTAATCGTTCAATAATATTTTTTTGTCCGATAAAATTTTCGATTGTTTCAGGTCGAAATTCGTTATTTGCTTCTAACATTATTTATAATCCCTATCGCTTTTTTAATAGCTTCATTCATCTCTAAATTTGGTTCAATTTTATTTAATGCATATTCAATTTCTCCATCTTTATATTTCAATTCCTTTAATGCATTGAAAACATCGATATAATCGATTAAATTCAAATCAAATTCACTCAATTTATTCTTTAAATCATGGCAAATTATTTCAGCTTTACTATTGATTCCACTCACTTTATTTAACTCTTTAACTTCACCTCTTTTAATTAAATAAATGAGTCTATCAAAAGATATATTTTTTAAAATTTGTAATGCAGTTTTTGGTCCGATTCCATTAACTAAAATCAACTTTTTAAATAACTGTAAATATTTATATTCTTTAAATCCATATAAATAAATTTCAGAATTATCTTTAATTAAATCGACCATAAATATTTTTATATCATCCTCGACTTTATAAGTAGATAAATCGTGAACAAAAACATTGTAACCGATACAATTATTTTCAATTACTACACTATTTTTTTCTATTTTTTTAACTTTTCCAATTAAGTAACTATACACTAACTTTTTTAAGGGTTAGGCAAAATATTCAAATTCAAAATCTTCAAGAATTACGGTATCTCCATTTTGAGCACCCATCTTTGAAAGTTCTTTATCTACACCGATGTCATTTAAATATTTAATGAGCTTCATCATACCTTCATCTTCACTAATATTGATTAAATGGTAAGTTCTAATAACTCTTTCTCCAACGATTCTATATGTAGATTGATTCTCTTTAACAATCTTAAAGATGTCGTTATCTTTTGTTAAATCGTAAACATTTTCTTCGTCTTTTTCATCGTAAACTGGATAAATTTTACTATCTTTTAATAAATCAGCAGCTTTATATAAAACCAATTTAAGATTGTGATCAGTTAATGAAGAAATATCGATTACATCAATCTTTTTCCTTTTCATGGAAGTCTTGAATTTCTTATATTTTTCAATAGCTTCATCACTATCGACTTTACTTGCTACAACAATTTCAGGTCTATCGATTAAATGCATTCCGTATTGCTTTAATTCATTACGAATAATTTTATAATCTTCTAAAGGATTTCTATCACTTGACATATCGACAAGATGAATTAAGACTCTAGTTCTTTCTATGTGTCTTAAGAAAGTAAGTCCAAGTCCTTTTCCAAGATATGCACCCTTAATAAGACCAGGCATATCAGCTAAAACAAAGCTTCTACCATCATCTAAATAAGTGACGCCTAAATTAGGCACAATCGTAGTAAAATCGTAATCCCCAATTTCAGCTTTACAATTAGAAACACATGATATAAAGGTTGACTTACCGACACTTGGTAAACCAATAATACCAACATCAGCAAGTAATTTTAATTCGACAATGATCGTTTTTCTTTCCCCTGGAAGGCCATTTTCAGCAATTTTAGGAGCCTTGTTTCTTGAATTTTTAAAACAAGCGTTTCCTCTTCCGCCTCTACCGCCTTTACATAATAAATACGTTTTTCCTTCTTCATTCAAATCACAAATGAATTTATGATTTTCTTTTTCAAAAACGACACTTCCGATTGGTAAATCAATATATAAATCTTCACCTTTTCTCCCGTAAAGATTTTTAATATCACCATCTTCTCCATTTGGAGCAAAAAATGCTTTTGAATGTCTATAATTAACCAATGTTGAAGTTTTACTAGAAGCTCTTAAATATACAGATCCGCCTCTACCGCCATTCCCGCCATCAGGACCACCATTTGGTCTATTTTTTTCATGAAGAAAAGAAAGACGACCATCGCCACCTTTTCCGCTTTTACAATCTAAAATAACTCTATCAATAAACATAATATCTTTTTAAAAAACCACCTACAATAAAGTAGGTGGTAAATTTTTAATAAACACTTACGCGTTTTTTATCTTTTCCGACTCTTTCGAATTTAACAATGCCTGCTTTTGTAGCAAAGATTGTATCGTCTTTTCCAAGTTTAGTATTAACCCCTGGATAGATTTTTGTACCGCGTTGTCTATAAATAATTGCACCTGCTTTACAAACTTGACCATCGCTTACTTTAACACCAAGTCTACGACCAGCACTATCACGACCGTTTTTAGTACTACCGACACCTTTATGGGAAGCGAATAATTGTAAATTAAGTTTAAAATTTAATTTCATATACTTTTTATCCTTTCCTCTCTAATTGAGATATTTTTAGGCCTACTTTCTTTTATTGTTTCTAATTGAATTCTAATAGTCTTTAATACTACTTTATCATTTAAAGATATATTTTTATCTTTTTTCTTTAAACATTTAACATTACCAGACTTAATGCTTATATCGAAGTCCTTAGTATTATCAATAGCATTTAACCCACCGACAATAACACTACTAATCGCTGAGCAAACTATATCAGATCCAATTTTATCAAATTCAGCATGACCTATCGAAGAAAAACCACAATAGTCGTTCTCTTCTAAATAAAATACAATGTTAACCATTAAGCATTAATAGAAACAATAGTTAAACATGTAAATGGTTGTCTATGACCAAGTGTCTTACGGTAATTAGCTTTAGCCTTATATTTATAAACTTTAATCTTTTTACCTAAGCCTTGTTTTTCAACCTTAGCAACGACAGTGGCACCTTCAATTGTAGGATTTCCAGTTTTTACTGTTTTATCTCCAATTAAAAGGACATCTTTAAAAGTATATTCTTTACCAACTTCAGCGTCTAATTTTTCGACATAAACTTTTTGTCCAACTTCGACTTTGAGTTGTTTTCCACCACTTAAAATTATAGCGTACATACCAAGCCCTCCTTATTAAAATAATTACTCGCTTTTAAGGTACCGATTTAAGGATTTAAAACCTTTTCAATGCGGTTGTAGTCAATAATGAGTTACAACGTTAGAAAATATATCATTTTTATTTACGTTTGTCAAACTAACTAAGCATTTTTTCTTCGTAAAATGAAAAATAATTTTTGTTTGAAATAATAATATGATCTAATAACTTAATTTTCTCATTTTTTAGGCAATTTTCAAACCTAAATGTTGAAAATAAATCATCATTACTCGGTAATGAGTCATCATCTAAATGGTTATGTAATAAAATTACATTATTTGATTTCGTTTCTTTTATCATTTTTAAAATACAGTTGATGTTGATTTTAACATATTCATTAAGACCAATCGTATATTCAAAAACTTTAGTTCTATCATTATTCTTTAAGCAGATTACTAAAAGTTTCTCTTCTTCACATAATCCTATATTAATAAATTCTTTAACAAGCTCAATTGGTCGATATTCTCCTTCACAATATTTTGAATTGATTTCAACATTCAATCTCTTATATAATTCAAAAATTGCTAATAATCGATAGATTCTAGCTTTATTTAAACCATCAATCGAATAAAAATCATCAAATTTAAGCTTAGAAATATTTAAAATTGTTCGATATTTAAATAGAATTTCATTAGCTATTTCGATGCAACTATGACCTCTTACACCTGAATTTATTATTAAAGCGAGCAATTGAGTATTATTTAAATTGCTAATACCCAATCTCTCTGCTTGTTCTCTAGGACGATCCTCTTGAAAAATTTCTTTAATTTTTGCCATTACTTCCGCTCGAAAGAATATCCACCAGGTAACTTCACTTTTCCTGTTTCCTTCATAAATAACTTGTAAACAATGACAGCGATAATTGCAATCGACATAATCGCCAAAACACCAGCTAAAGTAATAGCTTCGCCAGCACAAGTTGAAGTTAATTCTTCATCAGTTAACGGAATTTTCCTCATATTTTCTACCTCCTTCACTATACAAGACGTAAAAAAGTAGAATTTTTATTATAAGGAATTTATTTTATTTGTAATTTCTTCTAATTGTTCTTTATATTTATTGTATTTTTCTGTTTCAGCTTCAATTTTTGCTTTAGGAGCTTTTGAAATAAAGTTTTGATTATTAAGCATTCCTTCACTTCTTTTAATCTCTTGAAGCAACTTTTCTTTTTGTTTATTTAAATTGTTTAAAATCTCAGTTTTATCGACGTTATCAACGATAAATAAACTAAAATCATCAATTATATAAGATGTAGCCTTAATTCTTTCAGTGATCTTTTCAATACTATTAGCAAAGCTAAATCTAATTAAATAAGGGATTAATTCACTCTTTAATCCACTGCCTAAAATTTTAATATCTACTTTTGCATTTGGAGCCAATTTATTATCAACTTTATAGCTTCTAACATCTTCGATACATGTTTTTAATTTATTAACTTCATTGAAAGCATTTTTAAACCTTGAATATTTTTTATTAAAGACCGGATAATCTTCTAACATAATCGATTCTTTATGTCCATTAATGTGTAAATAAATTTCTTCACTAATAAATGGAGAAAATGGATAAATCATCATTACTATCGCTTTTAAAACAGTTAATAATGTGTAGTATGTATGCTCTTTTTCTTCATTATTAGATAAACTAACTTTACTATATTCAAGATAGACGCTGCAAAAATCATCGTAAACAAAGTTATAAAGGATACTACTAGCAATACCATATTCGTATTTATCCATATATTTTGTTACTTCTTTTACAGTTTCATTTAATCTATATAAGATAAATTTATCTACTAAATTTAATTTCTTCGTATCAATTTCTTCAAATTTGTACGATTCTGGGATGTTGATTAAGATATATCTAGCACTATTCCAAATTTTATTTAAGTAATTGCAGCTAGATTTAACTTTTTCTTCATCATATCTCATATCTTGTCCAGGAGTAGCAGTCGTAGCTAAGAAATATCTTAAACTATCTGCACCATAATTGTTGATTACGTCAATTGGATCGATACCATTTCCTAAAGATTTAGACATCTTTCTTCCTTTGTTATCTCTTACGATTCCATGAATTAAAACACCTTTAAATGGGGCTTTATGCATAAATTGCATAGCTTGGAAATACATTCTAGCAACCCAGAAGAAGATGATGTCGTATCCTGTAACCATTAAATCGAGTGGAAAATATCTTCTTAAAGCTTCTGTATCATCTGGCCAGCCTAATGTTGCAAATGTCCATAAAGCACTAGAGAACCATGTATCTAAAACATCTTCATCTTGATACCAATTTCCGCTATTATCAGGCATATGGTCAGAAACTAGTATTTCATTAGTAGTTTTTGAGTAATAAACTGGTATTCTATGTCCCCACCACAATTGACGAGATATACACCAATCATCACAGTTTGACATCCATCTAGTTAAAACCTTTTCAAATCTTTTTGGATAGAAATTAACTTTATCACTTCCTTTTTGATTGTTTAAAACCATCTCTGAAAGTGGCTTCATTTTAACAAACCATTGTTTAGATAAAATAGGTTCAACTACTGCATCACTTCTTTCAGAGTGTCCAACTTTATGAACAGTTTTAATAATTTTAATTAAATCACCATTATTTTTAATATCTTCAACTAATGCATTTCTACATTCATATCTGTCCATACCTGCGTACTTTCCACATAATTCGTTCATAGTACCATCAGTATTCATAATAATAGGATGCTTAAAACCATATTTTTGACCAATAATAAAATCGTTTGGATCGTGAGCTGGAGTACATTTCATCGCACCAGTACCAAATTCGATGTCGACATATTCATCAGCGATAACAGGTATTTCATCACCATTTGCTGGATTTATAACAGTTTTACCTACAACATCTTTATATCTTTTATCTTTTGGATTTACGACGATGCAAGTATCTCCAAACATCGTTTCAGGTCTAGTTGTAGCGATTTCTAAATATTTATCATAGTCATCCTTAAAATGATATTTAAAATAGAAAAATTCACCTTCATCATCTTTATAAATTACTTCGATATTACTTAAAGCAGTTTTCATGACAGGATCGTAATTAACGATTCTTTCGCCTCTATAAATAAGTCCTTGATCAAACATATCTTTAAATACTTTATATACCGCTTTTTGGAATCCTTCATCAAGAGTAAATCTTTCTTTAGAATAATCTAAAGCTAAACCCATTTTAGCCCATTGTTTATGGATTATATCAGCATATTCTTCTTTCCATTCAAAAGCTCTTTTTAAAAATGCTTCTCTACCGATATCAAATCGAGATACACCTTCTTCTTTTAATCTTGCATCAACTTTAGCTTGAGTAGCGATTCCAGCATGGTCACATCCAGGTAAATATAAACAATCAAAGCCTTTTGCTTTTTTATATCTTATAGTGATATCTTGAATTGTTGTATCGATAGCATGTCCAATATGTAATTTTCCAGTGACATTTGGTGGAGGTATGACGATTGAAAAACGAGGTTTAGATAAATCTCCGCATTTAAAATACCCTTTTTCTTTCCAAATATCGTATCTATTTTCTTCTACTTTTTTGAAATCATATCTTTTTTCTAATTCCATACGCTACTCCTTTACAAAGTGATCAATTGTCTCTTTTAATAATAATATTGAACGTTCATCTTTTGAACTTGTTAATAAAATTAAGTTTTTATCTTTATCTAAATCAAGTTTCATTTTAAGATTTTTATAAATTTTACTCTTTTCAGATTGGTTTAGTTTATCGCATTTTGTTAAACAAACAACAAAATTATAATTAAATGAGATTAAAAATTTATAAAAATCATAATCATCATCTGTTGGCAAATGGCGACTATCAAGTAAAAACACCACTAACTTCAAATATCCATTGTCAGCAAAATATTTTTCTAACATCTCACCGTAAAACTCATAATCTAAATCTTTTTTTGCGCTGAATCCATAGCCTGGAGAATCAACAAAATAAAATTTATCGTCTATTAAAAAGTAATTTAATAGACGTGTATGTCCAGGTTTTTTACTAACAAACGCTAATTTGGAATTGTTTGTTAAAGCGTTTATTAAACTTGATTTACCAACGTTGCTTTTACCAACAAAAAGCACCTCAGCTTTTCGTTCAGGTGCTTCTTTTACGTCAGTAATTGATTTTATAAATGTTGCTTTTTTATAATGAAATTCCATCTTTAAAGATGATTTTTACAGCATCATCAACGCTTTTCATATATTTAATTTTTAAGTTATCAGTGATTTCTTTAGGTAATTCATTGACGGTCTTTTTATTTTCAAAAGGTACAAAAATAGTCTTTATTCCGCTTCTTAATGCTGCTAAAGATTTCTCCCTTAGTCCTCCGATTGGTAAAGCTTTTCCTCTTAATGTAACTTCACCAGTCATAGCGTAATCTCCACTTACTGGAATCTTAGTTAAAGCACTAATAATTGCACATGTAATAGCACAACCAGCGCTTGGTCCATCTTTGCTAACAGCACCTTCAGGAACGTGAACATGGATGTCATTTTCTTTAAAAATAGTTGAATCGATACCATATTTTTTAGCATTAGCCTTAACAAAATCTAAAGCGATTTCACAACTTTCTTTCATGACATCACCAAGATTTCCTGTTAAAAGAAGGCTTCCTTTTCCAGGGAAATAAGTTACTTCAATTGGTAAAATATCACCTCCATAAGGGCTCCAAGCTAATCCAGTAACAACTCCGATTTCTTTATCTTTCTCTTTTGTTGTTGGATCAAACTCTTCTATTCCTAAAAATTTAACAACTTCTTTTTCAGTGATATATACTTTTTCTTTAGATTTATTTTCAAGAACTTGAACAACTACTTTTCGTAAAACGCTAGCTATTTTTCTTTCTAAATCTCTAACACCACTTTCTTTTGTATATCTTTCAATAATATATTCGATAGCACCATCGCTAAATTCGACATTTTCACTTGTTAAACCGTTATTTTTAAGTTCTTTTTTGATTAAAAAATCTTTTGCGATATGAACTTTATCTAATAAAGTGTAAGAATCTACTTCTATTAGTTCTAATCTATCCATTAATGGAGCAGGAATCTTGCTTAAATCGTTAGCTGTACAAATAAATAATACGTTGCTTAAATCATAATTTATCTCTAAATAATTATCATTAAATGCAAAATTTTGTTCTGGATCTAAAACTTCTAAAAGAGCGCTGCTAGGATCACCTTTAAAATTATTTGTTCCAATTTTATCGATTTCATCGAGCAAAAATACAGGATTATTGACCTTAACTTTCTTTAAAGAAGAGATAATTCTTCCAGGTCTAGATCCAACATATGTTCTTCTATGTCCCCTAATTTCGGCTTCATCGTTAACACCACCTAAAGAACATTTAATAAACTTTCTTCCTAAAGCTCTAGCGATACTGATACATAAACTTGTTTTTCCGCATCCAGGAGGTCCATAAAAACATAAGATTGGAGCTTTTAAGTTGCCGTTAATAGCTTTAACAGCAAGATATTCTAAAATTCTTTCTTTTACTTTTTTAAGACCGTAATGATCTTCATCTAAAACTTTCTTAACATTAGTAATATCGTTATTGTCTTCAGTTTTTTCAAACCAAGGGACTGAAAAAACAGTATCGATATAATCTTTGATAAGGCTACCTTCAAGAGTTCCTTGAGGCATTGTTTTATATCTTTTAATTTCGTTTTTAACTTTTTCTTTAACTTCTTCAGGATATGCTCCGTTATCAAGTTTTTTTATGCAATTTTCCTCGAAATCGACATCACCATCACCAAGTTCTTTATTGATAGCTCTCATCTTTTCTCTTAAGATGTACTCTTTTTGGCTTTTTTCAGCAGATTCTCTAACGAATGTATTGATTTTATTTTCTAATTCTTCCGATTTTTTAACAAGATTAATATCATCGAGAATAAGTTTAAATCTATCGTTAATTGTTGCTGCTTTCAATAATTCGATTTTTTTAAATGTATCAACTTTTAATAAATTACTGATTAAATAACTTAATTCTAAACTATTAACTCCAGATGAAGCTTTTTCAAAAAGATTACTATCGTATCTTTCAAAAAGTTTATTTACATTCTCTGTAGATATTGTTTTAAATATAGCAGCGATAAGAGCTTTTTCATCCTCTTCATCTCCACTAACATCACTTTCAATTGTTGCGTCAGCAAAAAATGCCTCTCCATCGAGACAAAATTGAGTTATTTTCACTCTTTCTAAAGCATTTAAGAAGCAATGATATCCATTTTTTGTATTTTGATACGAATCGATTCTACATAAAGCGCCATATTCCGCAACATCATTTGGATCGCTTATCTTATCGACAGTGCCGTCTTTTTGACTAACTACGATAAGATAAGATTCAAAATTAGCTTTTGATTCATCAAATGATTTTTTAGAATATTTTCTCTCTACATATAAATTAGCATCGGTTTTAGGAAAGATTACTGCGCCTCTAGTGATGATTATTGGTAATTTAAAAACTTTATTTGGTACAAATTTTTCCATCAAATATTCCTTTTATATACTATTCAGCTTTTTCTTCTTTTTTAGTTGCCTTTTTTGTTGTTGCTTTTTTAGCAGTTGTTGCTTTTTTTGCACTAGCTTTCTTTGGAGCTTTTTCTTCTTTTGCTTCTGCTTTAACTTCTCCTTCAACTGCTGGAGCGTTATTTGCTTCTAAGAAATTAACAATCTTTTGATTTAATAAGTTGCTAACGATTTCTCTTTCGTGAGGTTGATACATCTTTTTAACATCTTCAACTTTTTGATTATACATTTTTGCTGTATTTTCATAGAATTCATCTAATTCTTTTCTTGAGATGATTAAATTTTCAACTTCAGCAATCTTATCTAAAACTACCATTGAAGTTAATTCGTTCTTTGCATTTTCTTTAGCAGTTTCGTGTAATTTGTCTTCAGTTAATCCTAAAATATCAAGATATTGTTGATATGTAAGACCATTTTGTTCGATTTGTTGTTTTGTTCTTTCGATACTTGCGTGAGCTTCGTTTTCTAAAACTGCATCTGCGATTACAACTTCACTGTTCTTGCAAATTTCGTTAATAACTTCTTGTAAATAATGTGTTTTTGCTTCTTTAGCTTTATTTCCTAAAAGAACTTCTTCTTGATGTTTCTTTAAATCAGCTAAAGTTTCAACACCTTTAATTTCTAATGAAGCAGCAAATTCATCATTTAATTCAGGAACTTTCTTTGTCTTAACTTCATGAATCATACAAACAAATTTAGCATCTTTTCCAGCTAAATCTTTAACATATTGTTCTGGGAATTTGATTGCAACATCTTTTTTAGTTTCTGGAGTAACTCCAACTAATTGATCTTCAAATCCAGGAACAAATGAATTTGAGCCTAAAACGAGTGAATAGTTATCTGCACTTCCACCTTCAAATTCTTTTCCATCGATATAACCTTTAAAGTCAAAAATGACTGTATCGCCAAGTTTTGCTGGTTCTTCGCTTAAAACTAATTCGCTGTTATCTTCTAATAATTTATCGATTGAAGCGTTAACTTCTTCTTCGCTAACTTTTGATGCTTCAAGTTTTAAATGAATATCTTTATATTGTCCTAATTTAACTTCTGGGACAACTGTAATTGTGAAGAGAACTTCTAATTCGTTATCACTTAATTTTGTGACGTTGACACTAGGAGAAGTAAATGGTCTTAAAGAATTTTCTTTAAGTGCTTTTTCAAACATTTCTGGTAAAGCTGTATTGATAGCTTCATCCATTAATTCACTTGGATTAATATGTTGTTTTGCCATTTCTAAAGGTGCTTGACCTTTTCTAAATCCTTTGATTTGGACATTTTTAATTAATTTCTTTAAAGCTTTATCTTGAGCATCTTTCCACTCTTGACCACCGATAGAAGCTTTAACTTCGTAAATTCCTTGTCCTTTGTTAATTGCTTTTTCTGACATTTTAATGTTTCCTTTCAAAAATATATGCTTTTAAATTATATACTAGATTAATAATCTAGTAAAGAAAATAGACCTTATAAAAAGCCTAATTCATATATTACTATTTTTTATTTTCCCTAACAAGATAATAGCACTATTTTTTGGAATAATTTGACATAATTCTTCTAGTGTCACATTTTTTAAATCCGAAATTGTCGGATAAATCTTTTTGATTTTTTCAATACGCTTTTCACCTAATTGAGGGATATCATCAAAAATCGATTTAAACATATCTTTATTTCTTTTTTGAATATGTGTTGATATGGCATATCTATGCACTTCATCTTGCATTCTTGTAAGCATAAAAAATAAAGATTTATTAAATGTAACATCAACTTCTTTAAAATCGCTTGTCAATAAGCCTTTAGTTCTATGATTATCATCTTTAAATAAAGATGCTATATTGATATTTAAATCTAGTTTTTTTAACACTTTTAAACCTACTTCAAGTTGAGTTTTACCTCCATCTAACAAAATTAAATCAGGTAACGGTTGATTTTCTTCTTTTAAACGCGAATATCTTCTTAAAAGCACTTCTTCCATGCTTTTAAGATCATCAGCTTTATTTTCGTTTTGAATATTGTATTTTCTATACATTTTTTTAACGTTAATACCATTTTTAAATACGACCATAGCACCGATTGCATTAGTTCCTTGAAGATGAGAATTGTCGAATAATTCGATATAAAATGGAGTTTTTATATTTAAAATTTTACCTAACAAATCTAAATTTTTAATGTTATCTTCATCGCAATTGTTGGTTAAAAAATGTTCATCTAAAGCTTCTTTTGCGTTTTCTAACGCCACTTGAATCGTATCTAATAATAAACCTTGTTTAGCCAAAATTATTTTTGTTTCATTAAAATATGAGAGCATATCTTCATATAAATCAACATTAGAAACTACTATTTCTTTAGGTAAAGAATTAATTTGATAATATTGATAAATTATATCGCTGACAAAATCTTCAACATCATCGATAATTTCGTAAACAAAATTTCTTTTTAAGGTTAATTTTCCATTTCTATAAACTAAAAATACGATGCTTACATAACCATTTTTAATACTAAAAGCTATAAAGTCCCTATCGATTTTGTCTAAAAATTCCATTTTTTGCTTTTCATTAATATTTAAAATAGAATCTAATGTATTTTTGCATTCTTTAGCATTTTCAAAATCTAATGTAGATGAATAATTTTTAATTTTTTCCTTTAAAGAATTGACTATTTCTTTATTGTTTCCTTTTAAAAATTCATCAATTTTTTTGATTTCTTCTTTATAAGTTTCTTCGTCTATTTTATTTACGCAAGGAGCGAAACATTGATGCATCGAATAATAGATACATGGCTTATTTCCTAAGCTTTTACATTTTCTTAACTTAAATAATTTATTTATTAAATCAAGCATTTCATAACAGCTATTACTACTTGGAAATGGGCCATAGTACGATATTTTTTTATTATTTGTATTTCTTAAAATTCCTACGTAAGGATCTTTTATATGTTTATAGATTCCAATATAAGGATAATGTTTGTCATCCATCAATAAAATGTTGTATCTAGGAAGATATTTTTTAATCATATTCATCTCTAAAATTAACGCTTCTTTTTCAGTATTTGTCACGATTGTTGTAAAGTGATGAACATTAGAGACCATAGCGAAAGTTTTACCATTTTGAGGTCTATAAAAGTATTGAGATACTCTCTTTTTTAAATTTTTAGCTTTACCGATATATATGATATTATCATCGATATCTCTCATTTGATAACATCCAGGTTTATCTGGTAAAAGTTCTATTTCTTTTTTTAATATTTCGTTCATTTTAATTTAATAATCGTAACTCCGTTACCGCCATCGAGTTCACTTCCTAATCTAAAAGAGTCGACATATATCGATTTAGCTAAATATTGATGAATCGCTTCACGTAGTTTTCCACTTCCAAAGCCGTGAATCACTTTTACTTCATGAAGATGCCTAATTGAACAATCATCTAAATATTTTCCTAACGCTTCGATGCCCTCATCGATATGATATCCTATTAAATTTAATGAACTTGGAACATTTTTAACGTTAAAAACCATGTCATCAATATTTTTTGTAGCTCTAATTTTATTAGAATCAGCAATTGTTTTACTTGCTTTATTCTCTTCAATTTTAATTTTTAAACCATTATTTAAATAAACTTCTAATTTATTTTTTGATTTATTGATTACTTTTCCTCTAGAATCAAGCGACTTAATATAAACGTAATCTCCAATATTGATCATTTCATCATTTTTATCTTCTTCGATAACTTGATCTAGCTTCTTTTCTGTTTCTTTTTTATTTTTATTTATTAAAAATTCATCGTAAATTTCATTAATTTCTTCATATTTTTTATCTAAATATTCATCTAATTCATCAAGTTTTTTATTTTTTAATTTCTCTTCTTTACCTTTTAATTCAATCTCTTTATTTTTAAGATCATCCTCTTTGTTTTTTAATTTTATTTTTAGTTCACTTAATTCGCTTTCTAAATTTTTTAAACTTATTTCTTTATTTTCAATTTTTCTAATTCTAACTTCTTCTTTAGTTAAATAATTTTTATTATAAATGTTAATTGCATCGCTGATGATCGATGAATCAAAACCATATTTTTTTGCGATTAAAAATCCATAAGATTTTCCGCCGATTCCGAACATTAATTTAAATGTAGATTGTATTTTTTTCTCATTAAAAATAAATGATGCATTAATTATATTTTCGTTACTTAAGCCAAATTTTTTAACGCCATCATAGTGGGACGTAATTAAAGAAAAGCACTCTTTATTTAATAAATATTTAGCAACAGCAATAGCTAAACTCTCGCCTTCTTTAGGATCAGTTCCATTACCTATTTCATCAATAACTACTAAATCTTTACTAGTTAAATACTTAAATATAACTGATAAATTACTTATATGTGCTGAGAAGGTTGATAAGTTACTTTCAATTGATTGGTTATCACCAATATCAATATATATGTGATTAAAGATTGAAATTTCACTATCTTTACCACAATTTATAGGAAGAGCCATCTTTTCTAAATAAGATAAAATAGCTACGGTTTTTAAAGCGATAGTTTTTCCTCCAGCGTTAGGTCCACTGATTATCATTTGAATGTGATCTTTATCCATTATAAAATCATTACCTACCACCACTTTTTTATCAATTAAAGGGTGTTTAGCATCTAATAATTTTATTATTTTTCCTTTGCTCGGAAGGATAATATTTGCATCTACTTCCTCTTTATATTTAATCTTAGCTGTTAATAAATCAAGTTCGCCAATTGCGTTATTATTCTTTTTAAATATATCTTCTAAAGATAGAAATTTGATAGTTAAATCTCTTAAAATTCTTGATATTTCTAAGCTTTCTTCTAAATCAATCACATGTATTTCGTTTTCAATATCCACTACCTCAAAAGGAGTTATAAATGTAGTTAATCCGCTATCTGATATATCTTTAACGATACCTTTAACAAACGATTTATAAGAAGAAGAAATCGCTAAGCAGTAACTTCCTCCTTTTAAAGTGAAGTTACTTTGAGATAAATATTCATTATATTTATTTAAAGATTGACTAATTTGTTTATGTAAATCACTATTTAAACGATATTTTTTATTTCTAATTTCATATAATTTTTTACTAGCATCATCTTTGATTGTCCCGTCTTTAGCAATGATATTATTTATTAAATTATAAAAATCATTAGGTGCAGAAAAATCTTTTATTAAAGGCATTAAGTAATTAAATTCAAACTTATTTTTAAAGAAAAATTTATTTAAATCTACAATATTCTCAATCTCTTCTTTAATCTTAACTAAATCATCTTCATTTAAAATATCACCTTTTTTAACTTTAGATAACAAAGAGAATAAATCCAATGTTGAATATATTGGTAAATCTCCAAATTTAATTGTGTATTCATCAAATTCTTTAAGTTTATTTAAAGAAACATTCGCAATATCAAAATCTTTAGAAGCTTCTAAATTATTTAATAAATATCTTCCTTTATATGTTTTGATATATTTATCAATCTTTTTAATAATTTCATCGATCTCTAATATTTTATAAGCTTTATCCATTTTTTTTAACCTTCAAACTTGGTAATAAATTTAATTTATGTCTACTTACAAAATTAGTTAAAAAATACATATTAATAGTTAAGAAATCATTAGGAGAATGGGCGTCTACTCCTATCACTATATCGTTATTATATTCTTTAGCAACTTTAAAGAAATAGTGATTTGGATAAGGTTCAGTTCCATTAATTATCGAATTAAAATCTGTAAAACGAATTCCACCTAAATTAACTTCCAATGGAATGTTATATTCTTTAGCAACTTCACAAATATCTTTAGCGACTTCACTAATATAATTTTTATCAGTTAATCCAATAGAATAAATATCAGGATGAGCAACATATAAAAAATATCCAGTTTTTATAGCTTTTATCACTGCTTCTTTATATTTATTGATATTTTCCTTATTATCTAATTCATAAAAATAAGAGTGAAATTTATTGTCGATATAGTATCCATGTTGTCCTAAAATTAAGTAATCTATTCCATTACTTAGCAATTTTTTATAATAAGAATCATATTCTTCATAATATTCGATCTCTAATCCGCAGTAAATTGTTATTTGGTCTTTATATTTTTCTTTTAAATAACTAATTGAAGATATGTAATCATTTAATGAAGAATAATCCATTCTCATACCTTCATGATGGATATCTTTAAATGGAGCGTGATCTGAAAAACCTAAGACTTTAAGTCCTAGTTCTATTGCTTTTAATACGTATTCTTCATCGCTTCCATAAGCGTGTCCACATCTTGACGTATGCGTATGAAAGTTATAATCAAGTAAGTAACTCATAACTAAATTATTTTACCATAAAATTAGTATTATTTTTATAAACAAACATATAATTTTTAGACAATTTTAAGTTAAAAATCATTTTATAATTGGTGTTCAATTAAAAGAAATAGAAAAATAATCACAATAATGATAAAATAATTATGTGATAACAATTAAAATAAACCAAAAAACATTAGATGAAATAATTTTAAAATACCAAGATTTTATAACAGATAGAGATATTGGTTATATTCTTTATGTCATTAAAGCTGATGATAATATTTTTACAATTTATTCTAATAAAAAAGGTAATTATTATAAGATGACTATTCAAGGTCAAGATCCAATGAGCATCGCTCAACTTTATTCAATGGATGAAAAAATAATGCCTAAAAAGCAAAAGATAATAAAAGAATCACCTTATTTTATTGATGTTGATCATCAAATTGGGAGCGATGAAGTTGGAACTGGAGATTTTTTAGGTCCAATCGTTGTTTGCGCTGCTTATGTTGATCATGAAACCATGAAATTAATTCAACAATATAATATTGTAGATAGTAAAAAATTAACTGATGAAAAAATACTTCAAATTGTTCCACTATTAATAAAAAAAGTACATTACGTCGCTAAAGTTTTAGAAAATGATAGATATAATAACGCTTATGAAAAAGGTTTTAATATCAATAAAATTAAAGCTATTTTACATAATTACTGTCTTTTTGAATTGCATAAAAAATGTCCATATGTAGAAAATGTTTATATGGATCAATTTGTAGATTCAAATACGTATTATTCATATTTAGGTAACACTTCTAAAATTGAAAAAAATATCATCTTTAAAGAAAAAGGTGAAACATATTTTCCAAGTGTAGCTTTAGCTAGTTGTATTGCTAGATATTTATTTTTAGAAAATATGGCTTTTAAAGAAAATAAAATAGGTAAAAAAATCCCTTTAGGTGCAGGAAAAAATACAATCGATTTTAGTGTTGAATTCATTAAAAAATACGGAATTAAAGAATTTAAAAAGTTAGCAAAATTAAATTTTGCTAACAATAATGAAATTTTAAAATTAATTTAATTTTTCTATAACTTCTTTAAAATAATTAGGTAATGGCGCTTCTAGAGTCATTACTTTTTTTGTTCTAGGGTGAGTGAATGTTAATTTATAAGCATGTAATAATTGACCATTATTATAAATTTTTTCACTTCCCCCGTAAAGAGTATCTCCAACAATTGGATGATGAATATTTGACATATGAACTCTAATTTGATGAGTCCTTCCTGTTTCAAGTTTACATTCAATCAATGTGTAATTATCATATCTTTTCAATACATTAAAGTGTGTGATAGCATCTTTTCCATCAACTGTATCAATACACATTTTTAATCTATTTTTTTTATCTCTTCCGATAGGTCCAATAACTTTTCCACTATCTTTTTCGATGACTCCATCAACTAAAGCGATATATTCTCTATGCATCGAATGATCTTTAAGTTGTTTAGCGATCTCAATATGAGAGTAGTCGTTTTTACATATTAAAAGGAGTCCACTAGTATCTTTATCGATTCTATGAACGATACCAACTCGCAATGCTCCGTTTATCGTAGATAATTCTTTCTTTGTATAAATTAAAGCATTTACAAGTGTATCATCGCTATGACCACCTCCTGGATGAACTACCAATCCTTTAGGTTTATTGATAACTAAAATATCTTCATCTTCATAGACGATATCTAATTTATATTCATATGGTTTTAAAGTTGATGTAGAATCTTTAAAATTGCACTCAATAACATCGTTTTCTTTAACTTTATAGCTTGGAGAAATAGTTTTTCCGTTAACAAGAATCTCTCCATTTTTAATCATATTAGAAAAATAAGCTCTACTATAATCTTGATTTAATAGAGGTAAAACTTTATCAATTCTTAAAGATTCATGTTTTGAATCAATAACGTATTTAATTTGAGTTTCCATCTTTTTCTTTTTCTATTCTTTCTTTGATTTTTTTATTTTTATCAACTTCTTCTTTTATAAAAGCGTAAATGTAATAAATTAATAAAGCAAAAATACTAACAACTAATATTGAATCTGCAACATTAAAAATACCAAAATTCTTCCACCATCCTTGAATGCTTAAAAAGTCAACTACACTTCCTTCACTTCTATTAAAAAAGAATGTTCTATCGATTAAATTACCAACATCTCCTGCAACAATAAAAGAAAGAATAGTCCATAACCCTGGTTTAATTTCTTTTCTTTTAATAGCTAAATAGATAAAATAACCAATAATTCCTAAAGCGACTACCCAAGAAATGATAACAAGTAAAACCCTAGTGAAAACATTATTTCCACCCATTCCCCAAGCAGCACCTTTATTATAAGTTAAGCAAAATGTTAAAAATGTATCACCTAAAAATGGTTTAACTTCACCGATTGTCAAATATTTAACTGCAAAATATTTTGTTATTTGATCAAATAATGTAAAACAAACGATAATTAAAACATAAGTTACAATTAAAATTATGTTTCTTTTTGTAAAGAACTTTTCTTTTATTTTGTTATCGCTTTGTGGCATCTTTGACATAAATGTTCTTCCCCTACAGTAACAATTTCTTCTTCATCTTTATAATTCCAACATCTATCGCACTTAACACCTTCATTTTTAATTACTTTAGATATTGAATATTTCCCTTTAATTCCTTCAACTTCATCTTTAAATAAAACTTTACTTACGATAAATAATCTTTCAACTTCAACATGAGGATATGTAGAAATCACTTTATTTACTGCATCATTTGTAATCTTTAATTCTACTGTAGCTTGAAGGCTACTTCCGATGAGTCCACTAGCTCTAGCTTCTTCTAAAGATTTTAAAACATCTGCCCTCAAATCTTTAATTAAAGAGAATTCTTCTAATAATGATTTATCAAAATTATTACTCTTTACTGGATAACTATAATATTGGACATTATCTTTAGTTTTTAATGAATAGTTTTGATTAACTTCATCCATTGTAAATGGAAGAATTGGATTTAACATTCTCATTAAAGTGAATGTAACTTCATTTAATACAGTTTGAACTTGTCTTCTTCTTAAAGAATCTTTACTTTCACAATATAAAATATCTTTAGTGATATCTAAGTAGAAACTTGATAAATCATCACTCATGAATTTTAAAATTTCGTTAGTTGCGTTAATAAAATTAAATTCATCCATATAATCGATGACTTTATTTTTAACTTCTTCTAATCTAGCAAGAATATATAAATCTACTTTTTCAAATATATCGACTTTATCTTCTTCTTTAAAAGTAGAATCTTTTCCGTTGCTTAAATTGCCGAGTAAGAACCTAAATGTATTTCTAATCTTTCTATATTGATCACTTATAGTTTTTACGATTCCTTCGCTAATTCTAGCGTCTTGTTGATAATCGACCAAGCTAGCCCATAATCTACAAACATCAGCACCGTAGACATTGATAATCTTTAAAGGATCAACACCATTTCCTTTAGATTTCGACATCTTTTCCCAATGTTCATCCATAACAAAACCATGACTAACGACATTTTTATAAGGTGCGACACCATTACAAGCTAAGCTTAAAATTAAACTTGAATTGAACCAACCTCTATATTGATCACTTCCTTCTAAATATAAATCTGCTGGATATTTAAGTCCTCTTTCGTTTAACACTCCATTCCAGCTGGATCCACTATCAAACCAAACATCCATGATATCTTTTTCTTTTTTAAAGACTCCGTTTGGAGAATGTTCGTTTTTATATCCTTCTGGTAAAAGTTCTTTTTCAGATAGTTTATACCAGATGTTACTTCCATTTTCTCTTATTAATTTTTCGATATGGTTAAAAACTTCTTTTTCAATAATTGGAGTGCCATCTTCACAGTAGATAATAGGAATTGGTACACCCCATGCTCTTTGTCTAGAGATACACCAGTCAGCTCTATCTTTAATCATGTTGATCATTCTGGTTTCGCCCCATTTTGGAGTCCAATTAACTTTTTTAATCTCTTCAATTAATTCGTTTCTAATTGGTTCAATCGAGCAGAACCATTGAGGAGTTGCTCTAAAAATAACAGGTTTATGAGTTCTCCAATCGTGAGGATAAGAGTGAACAATATCTTCTTCTTTTAATAATGAACCATTTTCTTCTAACATCTTTAAAACTTCTAAATTAGCATCTTCATAGAATAGTCCTGCTAATCTTGGTCCTGTTTCTTCGGTTAATTTACCATGTTCATCGACTGGACAGAATGGTTTAATTCCATATTTTAAGCAGACATTAAAGTCATCGACACCGTGTCCTGGGGCGATATGAACTAATCCAGTACCTGAATCGCTAGTTACGTAATCTCCTAAAATAAGTTGAGATTCTCTATCTAAAAATGGATGATATGCGCTCATTCCTTCTAATTCACTACCTAAAAACTCTTTAACTAATTCGCATTCAGTAAATCCTAATTTTTCACAAAGTGTATCTTTTAATTCGATTAAGAAAATAAAATTACCTTTATCAGTCTTAAATAATCCATATTTAAATTTTGGATTAGCACAAATCGCTAAATTTGATGGGAGAGTCCAAGGAGTTGTTGTCCAAATGATAAATTTAGTATCTTCAGGAACTAAACTTTTAGTTTCTTTAACTTTAAAAGATACGTAAATTGTATATGCTTTTACATCGTAATATTCGATTTCAGCCTCAGCTAAAGCTGATTCACTGCTTGGTGACCAATAAACTGGTTTAAGTCCTTTATAGATCAATCCTTTTAAAGCCATATCGCTAAATGCGTGAATTTCTCTAGCTTCAAATTCTGGTAATAAAGTTAAATAAGGACGATCATAATCTCCTAAGCAACCAAGTCTTTTAATATCAGCTTTTTGTCTTTCAACTTGAGTATATGCATATTCTTTACATTTTTCTCTAAATTCGTCGATAGGAGTAGTTTTTCTATTAACACCACTTTTTGTAACCATATTTTCAATTGGTAAACCATGTGTATCCCAACCAAAAATAAATGGAGTTTCATATCCTAACATATTTTTATATCTAACGACGAAATCCTTTAAAATTCTATTTAACATATGGCCACAATGCATTGCACCATTTGCGTATGGTGGGCCATCATGAAGCATATATTCCCCTAATTCTTTTCCTTCGTTCATTTTAAAATAAACTTCATCTTTATACCATTTTTCAACTAAAACAGGTTCTTTTTTGTTTAAATTACCCCTCATTTCAAAATTGGTATTCATCATAAGTAAAGTGTCTTTTAATTCCATAATCATCTCCCTAAAATAATAAAAAAATCCTTAGAAATTCTAAGGACGCTATTGACGTGGTACCACCTTAGTTATTAAAGCGTAAACTTTAATCACTCATTAATAAAATATTTAAAATAAAAGTGATACCTTTTAAAATTCAATAAGCATTTTCACCAAACATGCTCTCTCTAAAATTTACATTTTAAAAGACTTGTCTTTTAATAAAAATATTATAATTTCTTTTTCTTTATTAAGCAAATTAAATTGTCTATTTATTATATAAATAGGTGTACAAAACAATACTTAAAGCTATTGAGACATTATAAGAGTCAATATTGTTTATAGGTATTATTATTTTTTCATTTGAAATATTGATCAATTCTTTTTTGATTCCGTTTCCTTCGTTTCCAAAAATAAATATTATTTTATCTTTCATTTTTAAATCGTTTAAAAAGATTGAATCTTTTTGTAATGTTGTAGAAACTACACTATATCCTTCTTCTTTTAATTTAATTAATTCATTTTTATCATTTACTTTAAGATTAACTTCGAAGACAGCACCTTGAGAAGCTTGAATTGTTTTTTGATTATATCTAAAGACACAATCCTCACTAACTAAAATATTTTTAATGTTCATTCCTAAGCATGTTCTTAAAATCGTTCCCAAGTTACCAGGATCTTGAATATTATCTAAATAAATAAGTGTGTTTCCGTATTTAAAATCATCTTCTTTAATTTTACAAATTCCAATAACTCTAGCGATAGATTTACCACTACTCAACTTTTTCATTATCTCTTCATTTACAATATATTGATCGATATCACTATATCCTTCTAATTCTTTTAATGTAAAAATAGCAATTAGATTATTTTTAGCCATTGAAATAAGATGATCTCCTTCAATTAAAAATTTCTTATTTTCTTTTATACTTCTATTATCTTTAAGTGAATATGCATCTTTTATAATTTTATTTTGCAAAGAACTTATATATTTAATCATTTTAAAATACCTCTTTTTAATTTTTTATCTAACTCATAATAATTAGGGCAATATTTCAATACACAAATATAGAATCCTATTTGATGGTTTCTATGAAATTCATGTGATAATTCATGTACTATTAATGAATCGATTATCTCTTTGCTATAATGAATCATTATTATATTAATCATTATATTATGAGTTGAAGAAGAATTAGAGCCATATCTAGTTTTAGCTTTTCTTAAAGTTAATGAATATGGTTTAGAAACATTCATTATATTTTCATAATATCTAATTCTAGATAGAAAATAATCGTAATATTCTTTTTTTATATTTTTATAAAAATTTTCTTCATCTTTATATAAGTAATAATGGCCATTAATTTTTATAAAACCTTCATTAAATTCAACTAGTTCCCCAAATATATAAACGCCATTATTTAAAAAATAGGTACTTTTTTTCTCTTTTTTAAGCAATTTTGGTGCAAATTTTTCTAATTCTTCTAATAATTTTGTATCAGATACCATCTTTGAAGCAGATACAAAAAATTTTCCATCTTTATATCTAAAATAAATATTTTTTTGAAACATTTTATTTTTAGATATTACTACTGAATACTTTTTTCCACCTAATTCAATTTCACATTCTTTTTTTATATTCATATAGAAATATTATAAAGATTTATTTATAATATTCAAAGTTAGGAATTATTATGGAAACGATTATTGTAAGTGCATGTTTATTAGGTGAAAATACGAAATATAACGGCGGAAATAACTACAACAAAAAAATTGAAGAAATCAAAAAGAAATTTGATATTATACCAGTTTGCCCAGAATGTTTAGGAGGACTTAAAACGCCTAGATTACCTAGTGAAATTAAAGGTGATTTCATCTTTAACTCCAAAGGAAAAGATGTTACAAATAACTTTAATGAAGGCGCTATAAAAGTAAAAAATGCTGCCATTTATATGCGAGTTAAAAAAGCTATTTTAATGGATAGAAGCCCATCTTGTGGAGTTCATCAAGTATATAATGGATATTTTGTTAATAAATTAACAAGTGGAGAGGGTATCACCACTAAATTATTAAAACAACATGGCATCAATTGCTATACAATCGATGAATTTTACGATTTATTTATAAATGAAAATGAAGAAGATTAATACTAAAAAATTGATTTTTCATATAGTTACAACTAGCGTTAATGCTGCACTTATTTTTGTATTAACTTTTTTTGTTAAAATTCCATATGCTAATGGCGCTGGATATTTTAATTTTAGTGATGCTTTAATTTTATTTTCTACTGCTTTTTTCTCTCCTATTGAAGGGATTATCGGAGGAATAATTGGAACTTGCATCGCAGATATATTAAGTGGATATAGCGCTTTTGCTCCATTTACTGCTTTAGCAAAAGGATTAGAAGCACTACTATTTTATGTTCTTTTATATGTATTAAAAAATAGAAAATATTTAAAATATATTTCTTTTTTTATTTCACCATTAATTATGGTTTCAGTTTATTTTGTTTCTTATATTTCATTATTTAATATCGAATACGCTTTAACTTCATCGATCTTTGATATCGTTCAAGGAATGGTAGGAGGAGCTTTTGCTATATTTTTATTAAATGTTTTATTTAAAGCTCATCCTAAATTTTTAAAAAATTATTATTATAAAAAAGCTTTAAGCGAATAAAGAGATCAAAGGAAGCGATAAAGATAATAAATAAATTATCACACTTCCCCATTCTAATATAGATAAGTAACAATATTTTGGACGAGAATAGATTGAAGCATCAACTTTCACCATTCTATCCCAATTTTTATATGTAGGATTAAGCATTAATAACGCTTCTAAAATGACAAAAATTATTCCGAGAATAACGATTAAAACTTTACTAAATTCGTTACTATAAATAAATCCATAAGTGTCTCCACTTCCTAAAAAGAATGTTGATAATACGATTGAAATTAAGTTAGAAATTGCAAAAACACTATTAAATGCTATATGTAATTTATAATTTGATAATTTAATAAAAAATAGAGCAAACATCGATCCAGATGAAACTACTGAAAATAATATTAAAATAATTTGGTATACTAAACTTCCTTTTCCGTATAAAATAAAAAATATGCTAGGTGAAATAAATAGCAACATAATTAATATCAAGCAAGTTAAAGATAACCAAGATTGCTTATTGTAACGTCTAAAATTGTTGATTTCAAACATAAAACCATTTAAAAAATTATATTTTTTACTATTGTTTCTTTCGTATAAAAATGATGATACCGTAATAAAAATCGTCATTACAAAAATAGAAACAATAAAGAAAACTACAAACAATATTCTATAAATTTCCATGTTTTAACTCCTCAACTCTCTTTTTATAATCGTCGCTATTAAATATAAAACTACCTGCTACCAAACTGTCAGCACCACTTTCAATGCACTTTAAAGAAGTTTCTTTATTAATTCCACCATCAACTTCAATAATATATTGATATTCCTTATCTTTTTTTAGATCTGATAATTTTTTAATAGTATTTAAACTACTTTCAATGAAAGCTTGTCCGCCAAATCCAGGTTCAACTGACATTACTAATACTAAATCGACATATTCTAAATATTTTAATATTAAATTAAAATCTGTTTTAGGTTTAATGCTTACACCTATCTTTTTATTATTTTCTTTCGCGTATTTATAAATCGTTAAAAATTCTTCAAAATTATTTATAACTTCAATATGAATTGTTAAAAAATCTGCTCCAGATTCATAAAAATCTTTATAAAATTTTATAGGATTATCAATCATTAAATGAACATCATTTATTAATAAATGTTGTTTAGAAATCCTTTTTAAGACTGGGATACCAAAAGAAATATTATTAACAAAATGACCGTCCATTACATCAAAATGTAAAAATTCAGCACCAGCATCTTTTATTTTTTTGATCTCTTCGCCTAAATTTAAAAAATCTGCTGCTAATATTGATGGTGACACAATAATTTCTTTCATACTCTTCTCCTAATCGATGCTCAATCCAAATAATCTAGTTAAAAAACCATTACCTTTATTGATTATTTTTTTATTTTTATACACTTTTAAAATATCATCCCTTAAAGACTTACAATCTTTATATCTAACTGAAAGATCTTTAGAAGTTGCTTTTAAAATAATTTCATCGACTTCTTTAGGAAGTGTAGGAATAAATTTAGTTGGAGAAGGCATATCTAAATTAACTTGCATACTAGCTACTTCTCCAGGAGTTTTGGCGTCAAACGGAACTCTACCAGTGATAAGTTCATAAAAAGTTATTCCTAAAGCAAAGATGTCGCTTTGAAAACTTGGCTCCCCTCCTGTGATTACTTCAGGAGCTAAATATTGAGCGGTACCCATAACTTTTTTATTTTCATTAACATTCATATTTGAACCTTTAACGATGCTAATTCCAAAATCTGAAAGTTTTACACTTCCATCTGCTCCGTAAAATATATTTTGAGGCTTAATATCTCTATGAATAATATTTTTACTATGAATATAGATAACAGCATCACAAATTTGAAGCATAATCATACAAGATTCTTTGCATGATAAATATCTTTTAAAATCTAAAACATCACGTAATGTTTGATCTTTAACAAATTCATTAACTATAAAAGGTAAATTATCTATTTCACCATAATCGTAAATTTTAATTATATTTTGATGATTTAAACATGCAGCAATTCGCGCTTCATTTTGAAACCTAATCAAACTTTCAATATTATTTATAAATTCAGGTTTAATAACTTTAATAGCTACATTTCTTTTAAAAATTGAGTCTCTAGCTTCAAAAACATCGCTCATTCCGCCATGCCCTAAAGTTGCGATAACTTTATATCTACCATTTACAATATCATTAATCTTTATCATAAACTGGCTCCCATAAACAACAAGATATATTATCGCTACCACCATTAAAATTAGCTAATTTAATCAATCCATTAATTTTTGTTTCAACGCTATCATTAGTATTTAAAATCGCTTCAATATCAAAAGTTGAGACATTATTATATAAACCATCACTACATAAAAATATCTTTTGTTTCTCGTAATTTAATATTTTTCTATCAAAAGAAACAGATGGAAACAATCCAATTGCGTTGGTTAAAACATGTCTATTTGGGTTAGTTGAAATATCCTTTTTTTCAATTTGACCTGACTTATATAAATAATTTACATACGTTTGATCTTCACTAATTTGAATTAATGAATTATCCTTAACAAAATAGCATCTACTATCACCAATATTGATAACTAAAACTTTATTTTTAATTATAATAGCCATTATTAAAGTAGTTCCCATACCCGAATAATTTTTATCATCATTAGCGATATTATAAAGATCGAGATTAATCTTTCTAAGCCTTCTATCAACCCAAAAAGAACATTGATAAACCGACATAAAGCCTTTACTTTCTTTAAATTCGTTGATTAAATAATTTACAACTTGGCTACTAGCATAATCGCCTTTTTTATATCCACCCATCCCGTCAGCGACAACAAGCATTACATCGCCTTTAGAATTTGTTGCAATCTTACAATCATCGTCATTAGAAACTCTAACTTTACCGATATCTTTTTTATATGCAAAAACGCCTTGATTATTTCTTCTTTTCATTTTTAGCCCTCAATTGACCACAAGCTGCATCTATATCGGTTCCAAATTCTTTTCTAATTCGCGCATTTACTCCTTCTTTAATCAATGTATCCATAAATCTATGAACGCGATTTCCAGATGTTCTTTTATATTTAAGTTCGTTTACAGGATTGTATGGAATTAAATTTACATATGCTAATGTACCTTTAATTAACGCAGCTAATTCTTTAGCATTTTCGACTGAATCATTTATATTTTCCAATAAAATATATTCTATAGTTACTCTTCTAGAAGCAGTTTTTTCATAATATTTAATAGCTTCCATTAAATCAGGTAAAGGATATTTTAAGCTTATTGGCATAATTTTATTTCTAATTGTGTCGTTAGGAGCATGTAAAGATATCGCTAAATTTATTTGTAAACCCTCGTTAGCGTAATCTTTAATTTTTTCAACCAATCCACAAGTAGAAACAGTGATGTGTCTAGCGCCGATTGCAAATCCATATGGATGATTTAAAATTCTAATAAAAGACATTACATTGTCATAATTATCAAAAGGTTCACCAGTCCCCATTAAAACGACGTGGCTAACTCGATTATTTTCTTCTTTTAATAAGTTATTTAAAACCATTATTTGACCAACAAGTTCTGAAGTTTCAAGATTTCTTTGATTTTTAAATAAGCCAGAGGCACAAAAAGCACATCCCATATTACATCCAACTTGAGAAGATACACAAGCTACCAATCCATAATTGTATCTCATTAAAACAGTTTCAACTTTAGAACCATCACTTAAAGAAAGTAAAAGTTTAATTGTTCCATCACTACTTACTTGTTTTTTAAAAATAGTAGGTATTTCAAGAGAAAATTCACTTTTTAACATTTCTTTAAAAGATAAAGAAATGTCGCTCATTTCATCAAATGTAGTAGCACCTTTTTCATAAATCCACTTAAAAAGTTGGGTCGCTCTATATTTTTTTTGACCCATTGAAAGCATCAATTCTTCCAATTGTGGTAACGAGTAATTATATAAACTTTTCATCTAATCTTTCCTTAATATAGCAAAATAATATGTTGAATTATCTTTTTCAAATGGGAAGAACATCTCGGAATATTCTTCGTGATAATTCTTATGTTTTTCTAAAAACTTGTAAATTTGAACAACTGTCTCTTTAATGTTTAAAGTAGGGACTGCGTATACTAAATATCCACCATTATCCAACTCTTTATCTAAAGCTTCTAATCCTTTTTCTTGAGATTTAATAAAATCATCGATATTTGCTTGATTAAATACGATTCCGTAATCTGGTAGCCTTCTAAAAGAATCAAGGAAGCTTGAATCAGCAAAATAAATAATCATATCTTGTTTTAAAGGAAGATAAGCTTCTAAACTATCCTCATCCACCTTAAACATATCAAATGCTCTTTCATCACTCTTTTTAATTTTTGATAAGGGACTTAAATATTTTTTCTCATCTTTATAAAAGATATGCAATTTATTGTTGTTATAATATTTATCAATTAATGGTATATATCCATTATTTTTTCCAGCTAAATATATTGAAATTTCTTTATTTTTTAAAACTAACAATTTATTTTTTAATTTAATTTCAGCATATTGAATTGGAAAAATATAATTTTGATGAACTAAAGATAATGATTTTAAAGATTTTTCAGGGATGTAACTATATAAATTTTCTTCAACTTTATTAAATTGAGACATCTCATTATTTAAATCGCTTTCTATATTTATAAAGGATAATTTATATCCAAATTGCTTAGGCATTTTTGAACATTCTCTAGCGATTTTAAACATCGTTTCTCTATTGTATTGTTTATTCATCATATTTAAAAACCAAATAGGTAAGTTAGAATAAACGCTAAAATATTGTAAAGATCCTTTATTCAAATTATTAAATTTGTATCCTTTTTTAAATTTAATTAAATCGTTGAGTTCTTTTTTAATTTCTTCACTATATTCAATGTTTTTAGTTTTTAAATAATTTTCATACCAAATATAAACAGAATTTACATCTTCTACTTTTTTAAATCCGACAACACCAAAAACAATTCCATTAGCGAGAATTAAATCATTTTCTTTAAAATTTAATACCTCATTTGAAAAATATTTTACTAAATAATAATTTCTTAAAACGATTCCGCAAATAGAGATGACACATCTTCTATCGTTTGGTTTTATATTTAATTTTTTATCTTTAATAGCGTTTGAAAATTCTTTTTTATTATCACAAACGTCTTTTAAAATCTCTAAAGATAGATCAAAAATGTTATACATTAATCGTTACCCATTCGCTTATTAAATTCTTCGAAAGCGTCTCCTAAATAAATTTCTTCATCATCGTTGCATGAACAATTATCACCATGACAATGATCGTGATGACAACATTCATCTCCACACGAACATTCATCTTCGCTATCTAATTCATTTTCATCATCGATATATACCGAATTTTCTTCAGTCATAAATCTAGGATAATCATCATTAATAAATTCGTATATTGTTTCACTAGTGTAATATGTAAACATAACATTACTATTAATACATAAGTTTTTAGTGTATTCGTGAAGCAATGCTAAAGCTTGTTTTTCTAATTGTTTGACCTTAATAGGAGCTTCAACTTTAATAATGATATTCCAAGTATTTTGTTCGACTCCATCATGAACCAAAGATCCTTCTGGTGCAAAAAAGTTAATTTTATCTTTATCATATTCGTATAAACAAGCTAATTTATCAGTTAACGCTTTACTAACTTGTTCAAGTAAATATGTATCCATTCCTAATATCGTAATTGTAATCATTTTAAATACTCCTTAATAAT
>CAVKZO010000006.1:0-42303 GCA_963661135.1 Lachnospiraceae bacterium
AAACTACTGGTGAGATAAGATGTTCTAAACGTCTCACATCAATTGAAAGCTAACATTAATTTTATGAATACATAATATTTTTTATATCGCTATTTCGTTTTATATGATAAAATTAAAATCAAATGAGGAGATACATATGAGCTTTGAAATTACTATCGGTAATGATAAATTTACTTACGAAAAAAAAATTAAACTTTTAGATTTAACAAATAACAATTTAGATTATATTTGCGCATTAGTTAACGGAAGAATAAGAGAGTTAGATTATGATGTTTACTATCCTGCTAACATCACTTTTTTAACAGTTAAAGATCACGACGCTATGGGGATTTATGAAAGAGGAATAAGATTTCTGTTTTCAATGGCAGCGCACATATGTTATCCAGAAATTCGTTTTAAATTAACGTATTCTGTTTCAAGGAGCATATTCGCTCAGCCAATCGACGGAAACAACAAAATAATAACATCTGACATGGTTAAAAATATCGAAAACAAGATGTTTGAAATCGTTAAGAGCAACTTTAAATTTACTAGAGTTATCATATCTAACAGAGAAGCATCAGATTTATATAAAAATTTAAAGCTTTACGATAAAGATAGCATCTTAAAATATAGACCTGAAAAGACGGTTCACCTATATAATTGTGAAGGATATTATAACTATATGTATGGAAAGATGGTTCCTTCGACAGGTTATTTAAAATGTTTCTCTTTATTACCATATTGCAACGGATTATTAATTCAATACCCTAGAAGCGAATATAACGGTTTAATCCCACCATTTTCAGATGAACCAACATTTAGAGATACTTTAACTCACGCTCAAAGATGGGGTAACTTAGTAAATCTTTCTACTGTTAGCGGAATCAACGAACACATACCAAATAGTGAAGCTGTTAAATTAATCAATATGTGTGAAAATAGACACAACAGAATGCTTACTGAATTAGGGCAAAAAATCGAAGAAAATATCGACGATATCCGTTTGATTTGTATAGCTGGACCTTCAAGTAGCGGAAAGACCACTTTCGCTGATAGATTAACTATGGAGCTCATTTCAAGAGGTATAAATCCAGTTAGAATTTCTTTAGATGATTACTATAAGATTCGTGAAGAAGTACCAAAAGACGAAAATGGTGATTACGATTTTGAATCGATTGAAGCTTTAGATGTTCAATTATTTAATGACAACATTCAAAAATTATTACAAGGTGAAGAGGTTACTGTCCCTACATTTTCTTTTAAACAAAATGCTAGAATTTTTGATAGAAAAGTTAAAATCGGTCCTAGAGATCCTATCATCATCGAAGGAATTCACGCTTTAAGTCAAGAGATGACTGCATCTATTCCTAAATATTTAAAATTTAAAATTTATATCTCCCCACAAGCACAAATTAATGTCGATAATGAAAACCCAATTTCTTTAACTGATATTAGATTGATTAGAAGAATGGTTAGAGATTTTAAATATCGTGGAGCTAGCGCTGAAGAAACATTAAAAATGTGGCCAAGCGTTAGAAAAGGTGAATTTAAATGGATTTATAAAACCCAAGAATATGCTAATTACGTCTTTGATAGTTTCTTAAATTACGAACTTTGCGTCTTAAAAAAATATGCGCTACCAATATTAAATAAAATTGATAAAGATGGTGAATTTGGAACTGATGCAGAACGTCTTATAAAATTATTAAAATATTTTGTAGATGTCGATGAAAAATGGGTACCTTGCAATTCGTTATTAAAAGAATTTATCGGTGGCAGTTGCTATAGAGATTCTGAAGAATTTTAAAAAAATAACCCAACAGGTTTATTCTGTTGGGTTTTCTTCTACTTTATATTTATTTAAAAAGGAATTTTTCATATTTTCATATATAATTTTCAATTGCTTTAAATACATATTTCTTAATTGAATATATTTATTTAATTCTTCTTCTTTAATATATGAAGAATATAATGAAGCAAATATAGTTTCAATTCTAAAGAATGTTTCATATAAATTTAATATTGTTAAATCAAAGAAATATTCTCTTCTACTATATAGCAATAATGGGCTAGAATGAGCGATTTCGCTCGCTGTTTCATATACTTTACTATAATTTGATAATCCTGCTACATTTTGAACACCATCTCTAAAATTAAGCTTAAAGGTCTCATTTAATTTAGCTCCAGGCACTCCAAAAAGATATCCGTATTCGATATATTTTTTCATATCTTTACTTTTTAAATCGTAAGATTTCATCTCATCTTTAATTTGAATAAAAATCTTATCAGTTTCATCTTTATCTTTAATTTGTCCTCTATACGCTAAAGCGTAAGTAATATGTTTAAAATACAATTTAAATAATTCGTTAGGATATTTTACTAAACATATTAAGATACATTCATTTTCATGAAGTGTTCTCCAAGTTGAAAAAGCTTCAGTTTCAAATCCTTGTACGAGTAAAGAATCGACGCATTTTATCATTTTAAATGCTTTTTCAAGCATATCTTTAACTAATTTATTAGCTTGATTGTTAGTTGGATTATATACGCTTAAACTTCTTAAAACAAAATTAGAATATAATTCAAGTGTAGAAATATTTGGATTGAATCTATTTAAAAAAGATCCACTTTTATAATTTAATTGTTCATTTGTAATATATTTATCTGCACATCTAGATGCGATTTTATTAAAGAATTCTTCATCAGTTTTAAAATTAGGATAGTCTTTTGCTTCATTTTCGAAAGAAAATAAATATTCATTTGCAATATAAAGTATCAACACAACATGGTTTACTGGTGTGAAGTTACTTAATTCACTGATTTTAGACACATCTTCTATCGCTCCACAACAAGTTTCGTATATATCAAAAAGATAATCGACGTCTATGGATTCAGGAATCTTTAAGTCACTTATAATCTTTAAAAAATCTTCTTTTTTTAGTGGAATTACTTTCATACATTTAATTATATATTCTTTTAGTTTTTTTAAAAACAAAAAGAAACGAAAGATATTGACTAAATTTTAATATAAGTACCATTAATAAGAGAAAATAAATAACAATTTACATGTTTTTTAAATTTTTTAGCTATAAAAGAAGAATATATATTTAATTGTCGATTATAATTTTCATCATCGATATTTTTTAATTTATAATCAATTATATCGATATGATCGTCATAAACTAACATTAAATCAATAATACCATCAGTTTTATTTTCTTCATCGTAATATTCGTATTCTTTATAAATATTAACTTTGTCAATATCTTTTAATAAATCAGAATTTAAGAAGTTTTTAATATATTTTTTTTCGTTATAATCATCAATAAAACTTAAATCTGGATTTTTAAAATCAACCACTTCTAAAAGTAGATGCATATGAGTTCCAAACTCAGCTATTTTTTCAATATTTTTATCTTTAATTTTATCTTGATTTTTACTAGCTGATTTAGTTTCTTTTAAAGGAATATATTTTAATTCTTTATCAATAATTTTAAATGAAGATTCTACTTCTTCATTAACTATAGTATTTTTATTATCAACTTTATCAACTACTTCACAATCCAAAGCACTACCAAAACCGAGTAAATCGTAATACGAAGAAGCTTCGTAAGGCGAAGACAATTCATTATCTTTTAAAGAATCACTTAATACAAATATTCCTAATTCTACAACTCTAGTCAATGCGACATAAAGCACTCTAATACTTTCTTCAATAGCTGGTTTTTCCTCCTTAATATCCATATAAATATTAAAGAATCCTCGCTTATTTTCTTTGCTGTTAAATGAATAAAAAGGTAACCGATAACCGTATTTATTCGATATAAATAATCCATTATTTTCACTTTTATTTTTTCTATATGTAGCAGTTTTTAAATCAGCAAAGTAACATATTTTATATTGTAATCCTTTCGATTTATGCATCGTTTCTAAAACTACTGCATCACTAGAATCGCTTTTAATTTTAACTTCCATTTTAATATCAAATTCATCTAATTTTTCTAGATATAAAATCAAATCGCTAAGAGTGAAATTTAATACATCCATTGATTTAATTTTCTCATAGATAAAATCAATTTTAGTTAAAGCATTCATTGAATTAGTAATGTTACCTAACTTATTAATAAAATTAAATTTATTAATTATAAAACTTACTGTTTCACTTAAAGTATGTTCTTTCTCAAAACTTGAACATTCTAAAATTAATTCGTATGCTGCATCTTTTATATAGATATTTTTATTAATTAAGTTAAAGATTGTATTATCATCGTATTCAAATAAGAAACTTCTGACTATAGAAACATATAATTTTTTAATATTAACTTTTTTATTATCTCCATCTTCACTATAATTGATTAAATTTATAATTCTTAAAATTTGAAGCAACAAAACAATATAAATTTCATCTGTTATCGGTTCATCTTTAATGATGTTTAAAGGTATTTGATTATCTCCGAAAAGCTTTCTGAAGTTTTCAAAACTTGTTGAATTATGAGTTAATATCGCAAAGTCTTTAAATGTGCAATCCCTTAATTTTCCTAACCCGTAATCGTATACTTGATAATGATTTTTAATTCTATTTTTAATATCGTAAATTATTGAATAAATCTCTTTTTCAGTACTATTTAATTCTTCATTTTCAGTTAATTTAAGTTTAATAAAACCATATTTTTGGTTTTCTTTTTTATTAGCATTTAAAGTATTATTACCTGAAGTTATAATATGTTCTTTTCTATAATCAATACCACCAATTTCTATTTTCATTAAATTTGAAAATAGGTCATTAACGTAATCTGTCACTTCGACTCTAGATCTATAGTTGGTGTTCATATCGATAACTACACCTTTTTTATCTTTTTGTTTAATTCTATTATAAATATTATTAAAGATTGTAGGATTTGATCCTCTAAAAGCGTAGATTGATTGTTTTATATCTCCAACCATAAATACGTTATCTTTAGAAAAAGCATTTATGAATACTTCTTGAAGATCTGAAGTATCTTGGAATTCATCGATCATAATGATATCAAATTCTTTTTTTAAACTATCTGAAACATCTTTATATTTAACTACTAATTCATTAGATAAAAATTGAACATCAGAAAAAGTAAAAATAGAATTATCCATCTTATATTTATTTAATTTATTATATGATTTCTCAATTAATTTAAGTAAATATGGTATATATTTTTGATTCATTTTAATATCAACATCATTAAATTCATCTAAATTAAAACATAAATAATTATCATTGATATTTTTTAATATTGATTTAATTTTTTGATAATTGGCTTTATCTGCATCATCTTTAATACTATTAATTCTAAGAGAACATGCATCTTTTAAATCAGACATAATTAAATCTAAATTACCACTATTTAAAGTGTTTCTTAATGGAGATATTTTATTTTCAATTTTACTAACTACTTTATCATCGCTTATTAAATCTACTAAATCGAATATCTTTTTAAGTTCATCGATTACAAATTTTTTATATTCTTCTACTTTTTGTAATATATTTTTATCACTTAAAAAATTTTCTTTATATTTATTTATAAATTCAGTTTTATTTTCTACTTCTAAAAATTGAAAGAGACCTTTAAAAATAAAATTATGAATAAAATTATCGTTTTTATCGCAATACAATTCGATGATGCCTTGAATATATTCATTGTTAGAATTATATTCTTCATCAAGAACTTCATCGATTATTTGATGCATTTTAACTTGGATTATATCGCTATCAACTATTTTAATATTGTTATTAATTCCTAATTTATAACCATATTTATTAACTAAATATAATCTAAATGCATCGTAAGTTTGAATGTGGGAAATATCAACTTTTGCTAAAACTTCGCTACCCGCTCCACTTTTTTTAAGAGCTTTTTTAATTCTATCTTTCATTTCTTTAGCAGCGTTATTAGTGAAAGTTACAATTAAAAATTTATCGATAGAAATACCTTTATTGATGATTTGGTCGATAATTCTAGCCGTTAAAACACTAGTTTTTCCACTTCCAGCTCCTGCACTAACTAAAACATTTGTGATAGGGGCATCGATTGCAAGTTGTTGATCTTTATTAAAATTTTCACTCATCTTCATTTGCCTCCTCATCTTTATTTATCTTAATTTCTTTATAATCTTCTTCTTTTTTAAAACAAATAAATTTATAATCACAATATTTACAAGGATCAATTTGACTAGCTTTAATTGGAGATATATTAAATTCATTATTCCTTATCTTTTCATCTGCTTCTAAAATTAATTTTTCTATTTCGTTAGGAAATGAATTAAAAGAATCTTTAGAACATATATTTGCATAATGACTAAATCCCCCATCCTTTTTCTTTTTTAATCCTTTTATGTATCTTGATTGTAATTCAGTATTAAAAGAAGTATCAAAATAATTAATTAAATCAAAATTGTCAATTGTTAAACCATCAAGTTTAAAAGATTCAACATATTTTTTAGAATTAATATTATTTAAACCTTTAACGATAATAGGTTCAATATACATACCAATAGTTTCTTTGTTACTAAACTTTTCGCTCTTTGATATTAAATATTGATACGATGGAAGTTGCATACCAATTCCAAACTCTAAATATTTAACTCTAAAGCTTTCATATCCACCAGTTTTATAATCTGTAATCACTAAATATTTATCATCAATTTTAATTAAAGAGTCAATTTTTCCTGTAAAGCCAACTAAATCATTAATTTTAAATGTTATTGTCTCTTCTGAATATGTACAAAAATCATATTGTTTTAGAACTTCTTTTCTTTCGATTATGAGTTTTGTTGCTTGTTTTAAATTTTCGTTAAGTCTTTTAATAAACATTTTATCTTTTTGATTAAAATCATATTCACTTAATAAATTATCGCTAATCTTATCAAAATCAAAATCATCATCATAGACACTTTCTAAAATTTTATGAGCGTAATTTCCATAATTTAAAATAAAAGTAGATTCGTTTTCGTTAAGTTTTAAAACATTACTACAATAATATGCAAAAGGACATTTATAAAATTTATCTAATTTAGAATAACTGTATTGATTGTAGCCATCATCGATTCTACTAATTCCTTTATATTTATTATCAAATTCTTTTATTCCTAAAAAATAATTTTTATATAAATCGTAATATGGTGATTTTATATCATATTTTTTAAAAATATCATTATATTTTGCATAGAAAGAATAAGCGATATCATTAGAGTAATCATAATCATAAATTTTAGGTTTTATATAGGAAAACATATCGTTTTTCATTAAATTGGTCAATTCTAAATCATCATCTTTTTTACTTTTTGAATACGAAATATAGATTAGATTTTTGCTGGATAAAAATAATTCAGTTAGTGATTTATTTAAATTATTTTCAATGATTGAAGTCTTTAACATCATTTCAATTTTATCTTCATCATCATATATTTCATCATTGCTTTTAATTTTTGGTAAAAATGAATCGTTAGCATTTAAAAGAAAATATTTACATTCAGGATCGAATTCGATATTTGTTAATACTTCTATTTCGTTTTCAAATTCTATTTCATTAATACATTTACTATTTAATATATTTTTAAAGTTTTTAATGACCTCATTTAATGAATCAAACTCATATATATCATCTAATTCTTTTATTTTAATATAATTTTTATTGGTTGGATTTACAGTTAATAATTCATTTATAGTATCTTTTATCGCTTTATTATCTTTAATAAAATTATTGATTATTATTTTAGCTTCATTGCTTTCTCCTAATTTTTTATTTGAAAAATTAAGTTTTAATCCGTATTTAGAAGAGAAAACATCTAAATATAAAAATGAAGTTTCTTCACAAATAATCTTTATTTTATTATTGTTAAAATTTTCAATAATATTAATCATACCGTGATGAATTTCTTCATCAACTGTATTAAATTCATAATAATTATGCTTATTTTTTTTAATAGGTAAATCTTTTAAATCGTAAAAAGAAAAATCTTTAATTGAGAGGGTATTTAGTATATTTTTTATTTCTAAATCTTCATTTGAATATCCAAAAATAACTACTTTTTTACCTTTAAATAATTGTTTAAAAGATTCATCAGTCTTTAAAAAACCATTATTTATTAATTCATTTTTAATATTTAAAATTTCTTTAAATTTATCAAGTTTGGCACCTCTAGAAATATAACTTAAATAAAGCGTAGCTTGATTAAAAGGAACATCTTTTTTTAATAAAAATGCTTTTACTTCATCATCAACTTTGCCAAAAAGCTTACTTTGAATATCTTCTTTTGAATACATCTTAAAATTTAATTCAAAATGAGAATTTTTATACATTAAAACCATCTTCTTTAGAGAAGATGGTAAAATTACAATTGAATTATCAACGATTTTATCAAAATTCATTTTTATTTAAAAACTCTTGTGGCCTCGATTGCTTTTACCCATTTTTTATCAATTTCATCGATAGTTTCTTTATTAAATTGAGGATCAAATTCTTTTGAAATCTTATGTATTTTCTTAATATCATCTAAGTCTTTATAGTATCCACTTGCTAACCCTGCTAAATAAGATACACCTAAAGACGTCGTTTCTAAACATTCAGGAAGAATGATTTTAGCGTTTAAAATATTAGATTGATATTGCATTAAGTAATCGTTACTTGTAGCACCTCCATCTACTTTTAAAGCTTTTAATTTAATGTGAGTTTCTTCTTCAATTGTTTTAATAACATCTTTAGTTTGTAAAGCGATCGAATTTAAAACAGCTTGAATAAAGTGCTCTTTTGTGGTTCCTCTATTTAAACCAAATATTGCACCTCTACACTCATCATCCCAATAAGGGGCACCTAAACCGACAAAAGCAGGAACGACATAAACTCCACCGCTATCGCTAACTCTAGAAGCGTAAGTTTCACTTTCTGCAGCGTTTTTAATCATTCTTAAAGAATCTCTTAACCATTGAATGCTCGCTCCACCGATAAAGACACTTCCTTCTAAAGCATATTGTACTTTATCATTATCTGTAGCAATTATTGTAGTGATTAAACCTTTTGAAGAAAATACAGGTTTATCACCGATATTCATAAGCATGAAACATCCAGTACCATAAGTATTTTTAGATTCACCTTCATTAAAACAATTTTGTCCAAATAAAGCAGCTTGTTGATCTCCAGCTACCCCGTATATCTTCAAATTTTTGTTTAAGTAAGATGCTACACCAAAATAAGATGAACTAGGTCTAACAGCTGGTAACATCTTTCTAGGAATATTAAATAATTTCAATAAATCATTATCGTATTTTAATGTAGTGATATTAAATAACATCGTTCTTGAAGCGTTTGTATAATCTGTTTTAAATATCTTTTTATTTGATAATTTATACATCAACCAAGTGTCGATTGTTCCAAAGCATAATTCTCCATTTTCAGCTCTTTGTTGTCCGTTAGGAATCCTATCTAAAATAAATCTAATCTTAGAAGCTGAAAAATAAGGATTGATAATTAAACCTGTTTTTTGATGAACTAATTCTTCGTATTGCTTCCATTCATTACAAATATCTACAGTTTGTCTAGATTGCCAAACAATAGCATTATATAGTGGCATTCCAGTCTTTTTATCCCAAATAACTGTAGTTTCTCTTTGGTTTGTAATCCCCATACAATCGATATCTTCATAAGTGATATTAAATTTTGTTAAACAATCGTTAATGACATTTAATACGCTAATAAAAATATCCAATGCATTTTGTTCTACCCAACCATCATTTGGATATAGACAAACAACTTCTTGTTGCGATTTAAAAACTAGTTTACCATCATGATTAAATAATAAAGCTCTAGTTGAAGTCGTACCTTGATCAATCGCTAAAATGTACTTCATATTATGTTTCCTTCTTTCTTATTTTTATTTTTTATTAAATTAAAAACATTTACTTTTCTACTTTCTTCAATAGTTTTTAAAGAAGATGTGTACTCTTTAATAAATATTCTTAATAAATTTTCAATTTTCTTCGCTCCTTCTGGATCATTCTTTTTATATGTTCTAAATGTTCTATATGCAGATAACAATATGTTTTGAGTAATAGAAATGACATCAGTAACTTTATTAATACTTATAATTCCAAATATATATTCTTTGATAAATTCAACTTTTTCTAAACCGATTTTTTCTATAAAATTATTTAAAGCGCATCTTAATGCTTCGCTATATATAGTCAATTCACTTACTTTTTTTAAAGTGCAGTATTTATCTTTAGTTACAAATTGCCAAGTCATCATATCGTGAGCTGATACATTATATTTTGATGAGGCGCAAATTGTAAATTCACTAGGATCATCAAGCAAAACTCCGACGACATCATCAGCTGGTACGATCTTCACTAATTTATCTTTGTATCTCAAAGAATATGAACTAGTATCAAACCTAAATCCAGGACCATCTAAATTATAAACTTTTATTACCTTATCTTTTAATCCATCACTTAAATAATAAAATGCATAATACGCTAAATTTCCACCTTTTGAGTGACCTAAAACATTAACTTCACATCCTAAAATATTTATCATTTCTTTCAAATAATTTAAAGCGTCGTTTTGAGAAGGAATCTCATCAACTAAAACTAAATTAAAATCTTCTTTCCATCCAACTACACTTCTATCTGTACCCCTAAAAGTAACAAAATATTTTCCATCAACTCTAAATGTTAATCCAAAAAATTGAACTTCGATTTTATCATCTTTCTTCTCTTTAAAATATCCGATTTCAAGATGATTATATCTTTTACATTTCATAAATTCTTCTAAAAAACGTAAAAATGGTTTTGGTAACAGAAAGTGATTAGTTATCTTTTTTGAAGTTGTAGCACTATGATACTTTTTAATATTTACAAATGAATCTTTACAATTATTATGTTTACTGATTGCACTATCTTCAAAATTTGCGTAGCTTAACAATCCTAAAACAATCAAATCCGCTTCACAAAAAGGAAGTTTTTCAAAACTTGTATTCCCGTTAACTTTTAAAAAATTTAAAATGTTAGGCAATCAAATACTCCTTAGTAGCGATGATATCAACACCTAAAGATAAAACATCTTTAATGATAACTTGATTCATTTTAATAGGTAAAGAAACTGTTACTTTATTAATTTCTTCCATAACTTTAAAAATCATATCTTTAGGAACTGGTGCACTAGTTTTAACTGGTACAACTCTAATCTCTTTACTATCAACTTTCACAGTAGAAGTTACAATTCTAGTAGGGTTTGTAGCCTCTTGTTTTCCGTAATTAAGCCCTCTTAAACAGCTATATCCTGTCACTTCGCCATCTTTATATACGAGGTGACATCCTTTAGGACAACAGATGCAAATCATTTTCTTTTCCATAATTATTTTACCTCCTCAATAGCAAAATTAATTTCACTATATTGAGCAAAATCTATATCTTTTAATACAACTTTAACCATTTCGCTAGGAACTAAATTTATCTTAGTCATTTGTTTAATTATTGTATCTTTATCTTTGATATAAAGAATAGCTTTTAACATAGGTTTTTTAACTCTAAAACTAAATGTAACTTCATTTAAATTGCTATAAACATTAATTACATTTGGTAAAAGATAATTGATATTATCTAAAGCGTTAGTATAGATTGTCTTTTTCAATTCACCTCTTTTATTTAATAAATATTCACTAGCACATTTACCAGCTCTTGAGCTTTCTTCGCTAACAAAATCTACTAAATCGTGAACATGCAAGACGTTACCGCAACTAAATATACCTTTAATTGAAGTTTCTAAGTTTTGATCGACGAAAGCACCTTTCGTTTTAGCGTATGTTTTAACTCCGCTATTATCCAATAATCTATTAAATGGATATAATCCAACACTTAAAAGTAAAGTGTCACATTTAATAAATTTTTTGGTTGATTCAATAGGTCTTAAAAATGCATCAACATCGCAAGTTTCAATACCTTCAAGCTTATTTTTACCGATTATTTTAGTGACGGTATTACTTAAATGAAGTGGAATATTAAAATCATTTAAACATTGAACGATATTTCTATTTAAACCATTTGAATATGGCATAAGTTCACTGACTCCGATTACGTGAGCTCCTTCTAAGCTCATTCTTCTAGCCATGATTAATCCGATGTCACCACTTCCTAAAATATATACGTTTTTACCAACTAAATAACCATCGATATTCAAATATTTTTGTGCTAAACCAGCTGTAAATACTCCGTTAGGCCTATCTCCCGGAATCATGATTTGTCCATATGTTCTTTCGTTACATCCAGCAGCATTAATAATTGCCTTAGCTTTAATTGAAGTGATTCCATAAATTGGAGAAGAGATAGTTAATTCTAAATTTTCTTCAATTGACATAACTAAAGTATCAAGGAGATATTCAATATTTCTTTTCTTTAATTCGTTGATGAATCTGTATGCATATTCAGGACCAGTAAGTTCTTCTTTGAATGTATGAAGGCCAAATCCATTATGAATACATTGGTTTAAAATACCGCCTAATTCTTTACTCTTTTCAATTAAAAGAATTGATGTAACACCATTATCATATGCGCTAATTGCAGCAGCAAGACCAGCGCTTCCTCCACCGACAACTACAAGATCGTACTCTTTATTCATGATCACTACCCTTTGCAAAATATTTTAAAATTTCACTACCTTCATCACTATAACAAATTTCATTGATTGGTTTATTTAACTCTCTAGCCAAAATCTTAATGACATCTTCTTGACAGAATGTACCTTGGCACTTTCCAAATCCAGGTCTACATCTTTTCTTCACACCTTTAACAGTTGTAGCACCGCAATTTCTATGGATGACATCGATGATTTCACCTTCACTGATCTTTTCACATCTACAGACAATTCGACCAAAATTACTATCTTTTGCAATTAATTTATTAAATTCATCAAGTCCTAAATTAGCTAAATTTAAATGTTTTCTAATACATGGATTATAATTTTTATTTTCGCTTAAATTTAATTTTTCTTTTACTAAATTAGCGACATATTCTCCGATTGCAGGAGATGAAGCTAAACCTGGAGACATGATACCTCCAACTTCGATAAAAAGTGGGAAATTTTTACTTTCTTCGATGACGAAATCTCCTACACTAGAATTAGCTCTAACACCAGCAAATTCTCTAATCGTATTAATATAAGGAATATTTTCAATTAATTTCTTTGCGGATTCTTTTAAATAAGCAAATGTTTGACTATCTGTTGAAGTATCGTTAATTATTGTTAAATCATTGCTTGGACCGATAATATAATCATAAGAGGTAGTTGGAGAAACTAAGACTCCTTTTCCCTCTTTAGTAGGACACATAAATAAAGTATGTTTAACAAAATCTTTACTAAAATGATCTAAAAGAATATATTCTCCTTTTCTAAAGATAATGTCATAATTTGGTTTTTCAAGTAACGAATGAATCTTCGCACTGCTTTGACCTGTACAATTAATAAATACTTTAGAGACAAATTCTTCACCAGTAACTAAATAAATATGATATAAATTATCGATATATTTAATATCTTTAACTTCGCTATTAAGTCTTAATTCAACGCCATTATCCATAGCGTTTTCAATGTAACCTACATTAAGTAAGAATGGATTAACAATTCCACAAGTTGGGCAGAATAACGCCATTTTAGCATTGTCAGAAATATTAGGTTCCATCTCTTTTAATTCATCTTTATCAACTAATCTAGAAGGAACATTATTTTCTTCACTTCTCTTTTTAAGTTCTTTTAATATTTCGATCTCTTCATCGTTAAAAGCAACAGTTAAACTTCCGTTATTAATATAAGGGACATCTAACTCCTTACAAACCGACTCCATCATTAAATTACCAAGTCTATTGAACTTAGCTTTTAATGTACCAGGTTTTGGATCGTAACCACTATGTACGATACTAGAATTTGCACTACTTGTCTCTTCACCGACATCAGCGTGCTTTTCTAACACCAAAACCTTTCCATCGTAGCGAGATAAGTATCTTGCTACACTCGCTCCAATCAATCCACATCCTACGATAACACAATCATAAACCATACGTTTTCCTCATTCTTTTCCTCTATTTATAGATTTTTCTTTATCAAACTTTTCCCCGTTAAATCGTTTGTGTAATTTATCTAAATTATATTGCGCAACCTCTTCGAGGGTAATTCCTAATCCACTAGCTGTCTCAGCTATATACCAAAGTACATCACCTAGCTCATCTTTAAGATGAGTCTTATCAAGTTCGTGACCTTGATACTTAAATTTTTTTACAATATCACAACATTCTCCAGCCTCTCCAGCTAAGCCTAAGACGCCGTTAGTTATCATATCTTTCTTTCCTTCTTCGCTTATTAAATTATAAGCGTGCTTTTGATATTCATTAAAACTCAACTTCTCTTTTTCCATATATGTCCTCACTATTTTAAAGAATCAATAATTTCATCGACCATTAAATCAATTTTATATAATTCATCACTTTTAATTTTAGAAGTGATACTGAAACTAGTTTCTAACACTTTAATATTTTTCATAGTAGCAAATATATCTTTAACCAATTTTCCTGCGGTGATAGCCCAACTACCATTATCTACAATCGCTACAGTTCTATTGCTTAAATTATGATATTTTAAATCTAATAAATATTCTTCCATCGGAGTAAATATACCCATATTATATGTAGAAGCACAAATCACTATGTTTGAATATTTAAAAGATTCACTTACTAATATTGATTTATCAATCTTACTAGCATCATATATCTTAATATTTTTAACATCTTTTAAAGCTAATGATTCACTAATTAATGTAGCTACTTCTTCACTATGACCATATATCGATCCATATACTATTAAAGTAGATTTAACTTCTGGTTCATATTTAGACCATTTATCGTATAAAGATACTATTTTAGCGATATTTTCTTTTAAGATAACTCCATGTAATGGACATATAGTTTCTATTTCTAATTCACTAGCCTTTTTAAGTAAGGCCTGAACTTGAACACCATATTTTCCAACAATATTAGTGTAATATCTTCTATATTCATCGATTGAAGCATCTATATCAATTTCGCTATCGATTAAATTTCCTGATAAGGCATTAAAACTACCAAAAGCATCTGCACTAAACAAAGTTTTTGAATATGAATCATAACTTACCATAACTTCAGGCCGATGAACCATAGGAGCAAATACAAAATTTAATATATGATTTCCTAAATTAAGTTGATCACCATTTTTAACAAGTAAAATATTTTTAGGTACAAAATCATCATTGAAGTTTTTAAACATCTTTAAAGCTTTATCATTAATTACTAATGTAACTTCTGGATGTAATTCTAAGACTCTTTTTAAAGTATATGAGTGATCAGGTTCCATATGGTGAACTACTAAATAATCTAATTTTCTATCATCTAACGTATCTTTTAACCTTATCAAAAATTCATCTTCAACCGATTTATCAACAGTATCTAATAAACAAGTTTTTGAATCGATAATCAAATAAGAATTATAACTCATTCCATATTCAACAGGATAAACATTTTCAAAAAGAGCTAATCTTCTATCACTAGCTCCAACGTAGTAAGTATCTTTACTAACAATTCTTTTTTTAAACATTTTTTATTTGCCTCAAAACTTTTACTTAATTATACAAAATTTACTGAATTTTTAATATAGAAATTTTAAAGAATTTCATATTTTTTTCATAAAGAAAAAGGCAAACCATATGATTTGCCTTTAATTGAACTTTTTATATAGTTTTATTGCTTATTTTTACACTTATCACAAGGTTTATGTCCATATTTTTTATGATATTCTTTAACAAGTTTACTTTTTCCATTAAATGAACATGTAGAACATTCTCCTGTTGGGAGATGTTTTACCTTCTTATAGATATAGACACCAAGCAAAGTTAATAAGAATACGCAAACACAAACTATCGTAATAATTGCTACAACCACTATTAAGCACCTATGATTTCTTTTTCTTTAACTCTTTTGTTATAGAATACGATTCCTACAATTGCTAAAGCGATAACTGCAGCGAAGATAAAGCATGTCCACCACCAAGTTCCAATTAAGTAGACCATTGAACTAACAACGTAAGATGTTACAACCCAGAATAATATTGTCGACCAGAATTTTCCTTTTGGAAGTTCCGCTTTTGCTGTAGCACATGCTGCAAAGCAAGGAATTGTTAACATATTAAATGCGATAAATGCGATCAATCCAGGAATATTGATTCCAGTATTATTAATCATTTGAATGACTGAATCTACACCTGCTTTAGCTTCATCTGGTTCAAATCCTGCAACGATACAAGCAGCTAATGTACCGAATGTAGCGATGACATTTTCTTTAGCGATTAATCCAGTGATTGCTGCAACAGCGAATACCCAACCGAATGCAGATAATTGAGAACCAAATCCTAATGGAGTGAATAATGGTTGAATCAATTGTCCGATACCAGCGAGTATACTTTCATTCATTTCAGCATCAGTTAAGTAAGTCCAGTTCCAAGCAAAGTGAGAAATAAACCAAATTAATATTGTAGAAGCTAAGATAATTGTAAATGCTTTCTTAATGAAATGTTTTAATTTATCCCAAAGGTGAATCATCAAAGATTTAAATTGAGGTAAGTGATATGCAGGTAATTCCATGATGAATGGAGGTACTTTTCCTCTCATCGTTGTATTTCTCATCAATATAACTGCTACAATTGCAACAACCATACCTAATAAATACATTGAATAAGTAATAAGATCAGCATTTCCGATTCCGAATAGTTCGACAATACCACCAGCGATTGCCGTTAATATTGGTAATTTAGCACCACAAGAGAAGAAAGGAATAACTCTAATTGTTGCGACTCTTTCTTTATCATCAGCTAATGTACGAGTGTTAATCATAGCAGGAACACTACAACCAAATCCCATGATCATTGGCATGAATGCTCTTCCTGATAAACCAAATTTTCTAAATATTCTATCGAGAATAAAGGCTACACGAGCCATATATCCTGTATCTTCTAAAATTGAGAAGAATAAGAATAATAATAAGATTTGAGGTAAGAAACTTAAAACAGAGAATAATCCACCTAATATACCGTCGACGATTAATCCACTGCACCAAGCAGGAGCTTTTGCCATTTCTAATCCGCAAGCTACTAAATCGCTTAGCATATCAGTAAAACCAGTTAATAACGTTTGAAGGAAGACACCGATTGAATTAATTCCATCGTTTGTGAAGAATAATTCACTCCAATATCCTCCAAATTCATATTCACCTATTGTGAAGTATGTTCCACTGAACCATAATTCAGTGTCTACGAAACATCCACTCTTTCCGATATAGAATAAATCACCAGAGAAAGTGAAATGGAATATTAAGAATAAGATAACTAAGAAAATAGGAATACCAGCCCATCTATTAGTTAACACTCTATCAATCCTATCAGATATAGATAATTTTGGTTTTGATTTGCCATCTTGTTCTTCTACTTTTTCAACATGTTTAACGAATGCAGGAGCAAAGTTTTTAGTGATATATTTATATCTTTCATCTGCTACAATCGCTTCAAAATCATCACCGAATGTCTCGTCTTTAAATTGTTTTTTAAATTCTTCTACCATCGGTAATAAATCTTTATGATTAGAAGCTTCGATTTCATCATTTTCTACTAATTTAATAGCGTGGAATAATGGATTTGGGACTTCTTTTCCTTTAAAAGCGATCGTCACATCTTTAATTAAATGAGATAATGCACTGCCTTTTAAAACAGTCGAACCACTTCTTAGTTTTTCGCTAGTTTCAATAGCTCTATCCATTAATTCATCAAGATTTTCTTCTTTTAAAGCTGAGATTTTAACAACTGGAACACCCAATTCTTCTTGAAGCTTTCTTTCGTCGATTTTATCACCATTTTTCTCAACGAGATCCATCATATTTAAAGCGACGATGACAGGTACGTCCATCTCAAGAATTTGAGTTGTTAAATATAAATTTCTTTCTAAGTTAGTCGCATCAATAATATTGATGACACAATCTGGTTTTTCATCAAGAATATAATTTCTTGAAATAACTTCTTCTGGTGTATATGGAGATAAAGAGTAAATACCAGGAAGGTCGATGATTTCGACTTCATAATTGTTATTTTTATTCTTATATTTACCTTCCCTTTTATCAACGGTAACTCCAGGCCAGTTGCCTACATGAGCTGTAGAACCTGTTAAAGAGTTAAATAATGTAGTTTTTCCGCAGTTTGGATTACCAGCTAACGCAAAATGTTTCATTTTTCTTCTCCCCCTATAGATTCTTCAACTTCAAGGATAACAAAATCTGCTTCACTTTTTCTTAAAGTTAATTCGTATCCTCTGATACTTATTTCAATAGGATCACCTAATGGGGCTTTTTTTCTTAAATAACAAGTAGCACCAGGAGTAACCCCCATATCAAACAATCTACGTTTAATTTTTCCTTCTCCTTCTACTTTCTTTACGAGGCCAGTCTCGCCTACATGAAACTCACTTAATTTTTTTAACATTAGATCCTCCCTCCTACGCAACAAATATTTTTGTAGCGATGTTTTTGTCTAAAGCTAAACGTCCATCTTTAACTAAGATGATTACGCTTCCTGCGCTGCTTGAGAGTACAGTGATTTTAGAATGAATAGTAATTCCTAAACTTTCTAAATGTTTTTTTGTTTTTTCATCTACAAGAATCTTAATGACTTCTAATTCTTGATTTAATGGTGCGATAACTATAGGCATAAGTGTTTCTCCTTTATTAACTATTTAAAGAATAAAAAATGTTTTTTGTAAGGATGAGATTCACTTGATAAAACTTTATATCCAGACTTACTAATTGCATCGATAAAAATTTGTGAATCAATATTTTCATCGCAGACAATTAAACAGTTTTGTTTTGTGTGACTAGTTTTTACTTCCTTAACTTGACCTGCTTTTCTAACGAGGTCATTAATGTAAGTTTCACACATTGGACAATGAAGTCCTTCTAGTTTAAGTTCAATCTCCTTCATAAAAACTCCTTTAGTTAGTTAATTCTAACTAATAATAGAACTAATATGAAAAAAGGTCAAGTTAAATATCACTAACTTTTTAATTTTTATACAATTTATCATAAATAAATGTTTGAAAAAAATAATTCTTACTTGTAATATAAAGATATGCAATTATTTGAATCAAGTGAAGACTACTTAGAACGTATTCTCATGTTAGAATTAAAAAATGGAAATGTAAGATCTATCGATATTGCTGAATCGATGAATTTTTCTAAAGCGAGCGTAAGTGTCGCTATGAAAAAATTAAAAGAAAATGATTATATCGTCATAGAATCTAATGGACATATTCATTTAACCGAAAAAGGTAAAGAAATCGCTAATAAGATATACGAAAGACATCTTTATTTAACTAAAGGCTTAGTAATGTTAGGAGTTAGTGAAAAACAAGCTAAAATCGATGCTTGTAAATTAGAGCACGACTTAAGCGAAGAAGCTTTTAATAAAATTAAAGAATTAATTGATAGTAAATCAAATTAATTCGTTGGCTTTCTATTTATTTTCTTAGAGAATTTTCTACCTAAAATTCTTGGGAACATTCTTGTTAAAAATTGCGCGAATCCTACAAATGGACCGCAATTTTTTATTACTCTTCTTTTCTTTATAGCTTTGTAACCGATTTTAGCGATATATTCAGGTTTACTTACAGGAAGAGATTTGAACATTTTTGAATCTTCAAGTTTTGCTTCTTTTTCAAAATTTGTTTGTGTTGGTCCTGGGAAAATACAACTTACATAAACATTATATTCTTTTAATTCTTCTGCTAATCCTTCTGTAAAAGACATAACGTAAGCTTTTGAAGCGTAGTATGTTGTTGCGTAAGGTCCGGCTAAATAACTTGCAACAGAAGCGATATTTAAAATAGATCCACTCCTTTTATCCTTCATATCTTTTCCAAATAAATAAGACATTTTCATCAATGTTAAAATATTTAATTGAACTAAATCTTTTTGTCTAGAATAATCTGATTCAACATAGAATGAATGATATGCAAATCCTGCGTTATTGATCAATATATCAACACTGATATTTTTTTCTTTTAAATCTTTATATAAAAAATCTATATTTTCTTCTTTTGTTAAATCTAGTGAGTAGGTAATTATTTCAATTTCACTATTATTTCCTAGTTCTTTTTTAACTTCTTCAAGTTTAGAAGCATTTCTAGCTACAAGAATTAAATTGCATTTATCTTTAGCGTATAGCTTAGCGAACTCTAATCCGATGCCACCACTTCCACCAGTGATTAAAACATATTTACCCATTTATTTTCTCCTTTTCTATTTTAAGATTTAAAAATACCGACGATAATATTATAACATACATTATTAAAAGTATTATTCTATCGTTTATCGCTTCATCTAAATATTTATTGATGAGTGCTACAACTGCTATTCCTAAACAAAAAGCGATGATAATAAATAAATATACTAAACAAAATAATAGTTTTTCTTTATTTTTATTGAATATTCCATCTTCAAAATGTTCCACCATCTTTCTTGTGTTATTAGTCATCATTGTAGGAGTATATAAAATATTATTTTCTTCTTTAAATGAAGTTAACATATTAGCTCCGATTAAAGATAACATGATACCATTAACGACATTATTAACATTAAATATACCGCTATTATCAAACTTTAAAAATATACACGACATGAGTAACAAGCCAATTATCAAAGAATTAATCAAATTTTCTTTTATTCTCATCTTTTTAAAAACTTTAGCGTTAAGTAAATGAAATATAAAAACTCCGATTATAAATACTAAAAATAACATTAAATCATATAAACCTTCTTCTATATTTCCATCTACTAAATTAATAATTGATTTAATAATATTCCCAGTTTGAATTAAACAAAATGTTTTTTCATTATAAATAAAAGTAAAAGAATCGAGCATTCCTCCAAGTAATGATATTAAAATCATGATAAAAAAAGAACTATTAAAAACTTTATTTTTCTTCATCTAATTTTACACAAGAAACATAATCACAATTTTTATATTCTGAAATTATGTTAATTTTCTTCCTTTTGTAATTTTCTAATTGTTTGATAGTCTCCTTATTAAAGACTTCTCCTGGTATGATTAAAGGGATACCTGGAGGATAAATCATTATCATTTCTTTAGATACTTCGCCTAATATATCTTTAAAAGGTACAACTTTTTCATCAGCTTGATAAGCATCCCTTGGTCTTAATTTCAAAGGTGGGAACGTATAAACTTGTCTATTTCTTTCTTTTTTATCTTTGGAATAATATTTAATACTTATTTCTTTTAATGCTTTAGTTAGTCTAGTGACATCGCTTTGTTTAGATCCGATTGTAAATAAGCATAATAAAACATTAGTTTCAGCTAATTCGATTTGTATATGATATTGTTTTTGTAAAATTTTATATACGTTAAATCCGTTAATAGATAGTTTTTCTAATCTAATTACTAATTTTGTTCTATCGAAATCAAATGCACCATTTTTTAAAAAATAATCTTTATCTAACACTTTAAATCCATCGATTTTATTAATTAAATTTGTAGCTTTTTTACATAAATTAATAGCTTTATCTATCTCTTTTTTACCTTTAAATACTAAAAATTTTCTACTTGCATCTAAAGATGCAATTAAAATATTTGATGGGCTTGTAGTAGTTAAAAGGTTAAATGCATCATTAACATCGTTAATATTAACTCTATCTCCAATAAGCAATAAAGAAGATTGAGTTAAACTTCCTCCAGTTTTATGAATTGATAATGTTGCCATATCTGCTCCACAATCCATAGCAGATAATGGTAAATTATCATCAAAATAAAAGTGAGATCCATGAGCTTCATCCACTAAAACATACATTTTTTTACTATGAGCATATTTAACTATCTCTTGTAAGTCGCAAGTAGCACCGAAATATGTAGGATTTATAATAAATATCGCTTTAGCATCTAAATTATCATCAATTGCTTTTTTCCATTCTTCTAATGATATTTGGTTAACAATTTCAGTTTCTCTATCGACTTCAGGCATTATAAATTCAGGAGTTGCTCCTGACAAAATTAAAGCGTTAATAACTGATTTATGCACGTTTCTTGGTAATAAAATTTTATCGTTAGCTCTCAATAAAGAAGTGATCATTATTAAGATTCCGCTTGTTGAACCGTTGACTAAAAATTTAGCATATTTAGCATTTGTCGCTTCAGCATAAAGTTCTTGAGCTTCTTTTATACATTCATGAGGATGAAGTAAGTTATCCATTCCTTCAGGACAATTTATATCTTTTTCATAGATTACATGAGTAAAAACTTTATCAAAATCAGTCTTTATGCCACCTTGATGATGTCCTGGAACATCAAAAACACAGTAATTTCCTTCTAAATATTTTTTATATTGAGATAAATATGGAGTTTTCTTTTGTTTTTCAAGATCTTTATCTTTCATAAGTTCCTTTTTTAAAAATATATTACTAGTAATATAGTTTTATCGTAGTAAAATATATCACAACGAGGGTTAGTAAAAAAGTATTTTATGAAATTTGTTGTAGTAAGTGATTCTCATGGAGCATATCAAGAGTTATTAGATGTTATAAATATAAATCAAGATGCTGATGTTTTTATTCATTTAGGAGATTATGAACTTCCTGAATATTTATTAAATAGATTTATATTTTGCAAAGGAAATTGTGACTTTTTATCTACTCATAAATCTAGTTTTGATATTGATTATGAATTTGGAAAATTACATTTTGAGCACGGTAATCATATAGATTTTAAAAATTTTGATGAATATGTTACTAGTAAGGATGCTAAGATTTTTCTTTTTGGACATACGCATAAAAAACTAGCTTTAAAAATAAAGGATACCTATGTTTTTAATCCTGGAAGTTTAACTAGACCAAGAGATGGAAACCTAGGATCTTACTTAATAATCAACGTAGATAAAGAAAATAATATCTCTTATCAATTTAAAACTATTTAATTACATCTTTTGCTACTAAATAACTACTAGCAAATGCAAACATTAAATTATATCCACCACACAATCCATCAGCATCTAATATTTCACCTACAAAATATACATTTTTTTCTATTTTAGATTCTAACGAATCGTTTAAATTAGATAATTCAACTCCACCAATAGAAACTTGAGATTCATTAAAAGAATAGTGATTTACATATGTGAATGATAGATTTTGCATATTGTATGCTATCTTTTCTAATTCGTTTTTTGTAAATTTATATAAGTTTTTAGCTCCACTACAATTTCTAATATATTCACTTAATCTTTTATCAAAGAATCCATCTAAACAAGAATATTTAGAAATAACATTATATTTGATTAATTTATTTTTTATTTCTTCATCACTAATATCTTTTACTAAATTTAATTTTATAATAGCTTTTTTAAATCTATCCTTTCTTGCAATAATCGAAGAACAATTAAAAATAGCGATACCACTCAAACCATCTTTTTTAAATAAAACTTCACCATCTTCAATATATTCTAATTTATCATCAATATATAAAGAAACTAAACATTTAACTCTTAAATTTTCTAGTATTTTTACATTTTCATTTACTTTTAAAGGCGTTAAACCTGGTTTAAATTCTTTAATCTTATAATTGTGTTTCTTTAATACATCTAAAAAATTAGTTTGATTGATATGAACTTGAGAATTTCCTCCAGTTGCGATAATAATTTTATCAAATATATAATTTTTATTATTAATTTTAACTTCAATCTTATCGTTTCTAATCTTATAATCATCAATATTATTATTTAAATAAAATTTACAATTATTTTCCTTTAAATAATTTAATAGTAGATCTCTATAAGATTTAGCACTTAAAGAATATGGGTATACTAATTCATTAATATTTCTAGTCTCTATACCAATTTCATTTAATGTATCAACAATATTTTTATAATTAAAAGACTCTACAATCTCTTTAATTTTCAAATTATTATATGATTTATCAGTTATTTTTAAATTTGCAAGATTACATCTTCCGTTTCCAGTAACTAAAAATTTTTTACCTGCTTCTTTATTTGGATCAGCAAAAACAACATCGATATTTTTATTATATCTTTTAATTAAAACGCTTAAATAAAATGCGCTACATCCGCTTCCAACAATTAAAATTTTCATATAATAAGTATAATTAATTTTTAATTGTATTACTATTTAAAACTCAATTGAAAGTGTTTATAATAATCGTGAAAAAGTTATTTATAACTTTAAGGGGGAAAAGAAATGGAAAAATTACATTTATTACGTTGCAAACATTGCGGTAAAGTGATTGAACTATTACCAGGAAGCCATGGTTGTCCAACTAAATGTTGTGGAGAACCTATGGAAGAATTAATCGCTAATTCTATCGACGCATCAAAAGAAAAGCATGTACCTGTAGTTAATGTTGAAAATAATGTAGTTTCAGTTGTTGTTGGTGAAACAATTCATCCAATGATGGAAGCTCATCACATTAGTTTCATTTACTTAGTTACAGACAAAAATGTTTATCGTAAAGATTTAAAAGTTAGCGAAGAACCAAAAGCTGAATTTGCTTTATTTGGTGAAGAAAAACCATTAGTTGTATATGAATACTGCAATCTTCATGGTTTATGGAAGAAAGAATTATAATCTTTTAAGATAATTTAACTTATGAAATATAGATTAGTTTTAATTTTAGAAAACTGTGAACAAACAAGTGATTTACTTGTCGATTTAGCTCATGAAGGATTCAATGCAACAGTATTGATTGCAAAATCTTTAAAGCACGTCTTAGATGAAGATGAACATGATGATGATAGAATGTTCCTTTCTTTACGCCATTTAAGAGAAGCTAAAACAAAAGATTCTACTTTCGCTTACTTTATTTTTAACAGCAAAGAAGAATTAAATACTGTTCAAAATATTATTAGAAAAGAAACAGAACACTTCCACAAGATTAAAGGTGGAATGTATTACGTTCAAATAGAGAACTTCGAAGGAAGTATTTAATATGGATATATATATTTATATTGCGTTAGCAATTTTAATTGCTCTCCTTTCAACACGTCTAATGAAGTTAATTAAACTTCCTAATGTAACAGGATATTTATTAACTGGTATTATCATTGGACCCTATGTTTTAGGATTATTCTTCAATAACTTTAAATTTGATGATACTTTAGCTACATCAACAATCGGACAATTTGTAGATAGCTTGTCATTTATTTCTACCATTGCTTTAGGGTTTATAGCATTTACTATCGGATCTAGCTTTAAAATTTCTACTATTAAAAAAGTAGGTAAAAAAGTATTAGTCATCACTGTATTAGAAGCGTTTGGAGCTTGTGTTATGGTATTTTTATTCCTTATGTTGGCTCATTTTATTTTAGGCGCTGCTACAGGTAATATGGATAACCAAATATCTTGGCCATTGATTTTAACTTTAGCTGCTATAAGTTGCGCTACTGCTCCAGCAGCAACTTTATTAGTCGTTAAACAATATAAGGCTAGAGGCCCAGTCGTTGAAACTCTTCTTCCAGTAGTTGCTCTAGACGATGCTGCAGCTTTAATAATGTATTCAATATTATTCTCTGCTGCTAAAACTATTGAATTAGGTAATGGCGAAGTTGATTTATATGCGATGTTAGCTAAACCTGTAATTGAAATCGTATTAGCTTTTGCAATCGGTGCTGCACTTGGATTTATCGTAGTCGGTTTATTTAAATTATTTAAATCTAGAGCTAATAGAATGATTATTTGTATATTTGCAATATTTGCTAATTTAGGATTACATGTTTTATTTTCTAATGAATGGTGTGGATCTTTCGATATTTCAAGTTTACTTATGTGTATGATGACTGGAGCTATATTAATTAACTTTAGAAAAGATAGTGAACCAACATTTAGTAGAATTGATGAAATTACTCCACCAATCTTCATGTTATTCTTCGTTTTAAGTGGAGCTAATTTAAAGTTGACTGTATTTGCTAGTAGAGATGCATTAATTCTATTAATAACTGCACTAACTTACGTACTTAGTAGAGTTTTAGGTAAATGGCTTGGCTCGTTTACTGGGGCATGTTTAACTCACGCTGAACCTACAATTAAAAAATATTTAGGATTTACCCTCGTTCCTCAAGCTGGTGTTGCAATTGGTTTAGCAACTAACGCTGGAGCTACATTACAAAAATTAGCTGGAGGAGATTCTGATTTAGGAACATTAATAGTCGCTACAATCTTAACTTCCACCATTATTTACGAATTAGTTGGACCTGTATTAACTAAAGTTGCTTTAGCTAAAGCTGGTGAAATCGATTTAGCTAAAAGAGCTTAGAAATCATATTGTATTTTATAAAAAAGCGATTTTAATTAATCGCTTTTTTATTTATATATTTTTAAAATTTAACTAAGATAATAAAGGCCCTTTATACATTCTTAATCCTACTAATGCACATCCCTTTAAATAAGGTTTATTAATTAAATCTAAATAGGAAATAATTTCTTCAGATTCTGCACCAGGTTGAATCAATACAACCTTATAATTCTTTTTACATTCTTTTAATAAATTCAATCCTAATGTTGGATTGATGCATAAATCAATTACATCTATATCTTCTTTTACATCATTGATAGATTTTAATTCTTTATAAACACAGCTTACATTGTATCCATAATGTACCAAATTATCTTTTATTGTTTTAGCGTATTTTCCTTCAACAATCGTATTACCTACTACAACAAAGTTTTTGTAGGACATAATTTCTTTAAATTCCATATTTATATACCTCCTATAATCTATCTATAAATATTAAGTTTTAATTAATATTTATATTATAAAATATAAAAACTAGATATGGAAATCTCTATATATTAGAATATTACAAAGTGAGGTAACAATTATGAAAAACATATTTAAAAACTTATTAATTTTAAACTTGTTATGCTCTTCAATCGTCCTTTTTGGATGCAATAATGACCAGCAAAACAACAATCAAAATAACGATGATAATAAAGATAATGATAATGATGATTCAGACAAAGGTAATGATGATAATAAAGATCCTGATGGTAGCGATAAAGACGAAACTAAAGAAACTGAGACATTTATCAAATCTACAGATTTTACAAATTTGCAAAGCACAGATAAACAAACTAACAATGGAGTTTATTTAGTAAATGATGTTGAAGATACTATCAGTGAATTTAAGTTTAATTTTACCAGTTCTATCGTTGGAGTAAGCAAAAATGAAGATTATCTTAATCGCATTCAATTAAAAAAAGACAACGAAAATTTGTTTACATTAAATACTTCAAAAACAATTACTAAAATAATTATTACTTCATTAAAAAATACTGGATATGATGCTCTATATGGTTATTTAACTTTATCTAATAAAGGAAATAATTTAACTTACAGCGAAGAAATAACAGTAAAAAATAAAATAACTACTATCGTATCAACATATACTTTAGAAAATACTACAATAACTGGAGAAATAGTTTTTTCTAATTTAAGCGAAAGAGCAATGTACTTATCTTCAATGACAATTTATTCAAAATAATAAGGATTTAATTATGAAATTAAAAAATATAACAATATTAACTGCAATTTTCTCGACAACAGTAATTCTTGCAAGTTGTGCTACAACTAGTCAAGAAGCTTACCTTTCTGTTACAACTAATGGGTATGGAGGTGTAATTTCTACAAATTATAAAGGATACGTTGGTGATTCTTTTGAAATTACTCTTACACCTAGTAAAGGATATAAAGTAAGTGAAATTATATATAACGACTTTTCTGTATCTACTGCTTCTTTATCGTTTACTATCTCCTATACAAAAACAGGAGAAAACGCTTTAAAAGTTAATTTTTCTAAATCAGGAAGTGATTCTAGTGATTCAGGTGATCCAGATGATTCAGGAGATGATACCAATACTGGTGAAGGTTATAAAAAAATAACAACTTCCGAAACGACATTTGATTATCAAGATTTAGGTGAACAAAGCGAATCCCCTTACATTCCTTCAACCGGAAATAGTAAAGTCATTATTGTTCCTGTTCAATTTTCTGATTTAAGTTACACTTGGAATAGTGAAAGATTAAACGCATTAGAAATAGCTGCTAAAAGCGATAATAATTCTTATTGGGAAAGTTTAAAAACATTCTATCAAAAAAGCAGTTATGAAAAACTTAATTTAGATATTAGTATCGCTGATACTATAATTCCTTCAATGACAGCTAAAGAATTTACTTCTTTAACTGATGATTACGCTACTGAAACTTTAACTTTAATTGATGAAATATATTCCAGTATCACAGTCGATGGGAAGAACTTATCTAAAAACTATTCAGATTACGACACTGATAAAGATGGTTATATTGACGGAATTTGGTTTATTTATAATCAATTTGATTCTAATAAAGTAGATTCGGATAACTTCTGGGCGTATACATATTGGTATTATGAAGACGAAGAAAATCCAATCGATTGTAAAATTGGAACATATGCAAATATGGCTGGAGCATTTTTATATGAACAAAATAGTAAAGGATACGACGCTCATACATTAATTCATGAAACTGGACATATGTTAGGTTTAGATGATTATTATAGTTATGATTCAGGTGTTCAATATGGTTATTTAGGTGGATTAGATATGATGGACTTTAATATCGGAGATCATAATCCATTCTCTAAATTCTCATTAAAATGGATTGAACCATATTTATTAACTGGTAACTCAGGTAAAATAACTTTAAAACCATTTCAATCTTCAGGAGATGCTTTAATCATTCCTTCATCTTATTTTAATAATTCTGCATTTAGTGAATATTTAGTTATTCAATACTATACTCCTACTAACTTAAACGAATTAGATTCAACATATAGTTATGGATCTTATCCAAAATTATTTTCTCAACCAGGAATTTTAGTATATCATGTCGATGCTAGAATTTATAAATTAACATATAAAAATAATACATATAAAACTAATGGATTATTACCATCAAATGCTACTTCATTCCCTTCAACTGATAGCAATTCATATTATGGTGTAGCTAGTAGTAATTCAAAAACTTATCAATATAATAACAATGCTTTAATTAGCTTATTAGGAAGAGACAAAAAGACATATTATAATAAGACTTACGCAACAAATAATGCATTATTTAAACAAGGTGACACTATCAATAGTTTAAGCTTTTCTACTAGTGTTTTTTCTAAATTTAACGACAATACTACAATGGGTCATTCATTATCTATTGAATCGTTAACTAGTGAAAGCGTTTCCATAAGTTTTTCTAAATAATTTCTATTGAAATTAGATTTAACAAGTATAAAATATATGCTTGTGAAAAGCGTTATTAATTTTATTAAAAAGATATTTGGACCTATAGATTTAACTAAAAATAAACCTTATAAGGCTATATTACTATTCGCTTTACCTATATTTATTTCTAATTTATTTCAACAGATATATTCAATAAGCGATGCTATAATCGTCGGACAAAGCATTCCTCAACAATTTGCGGGAATTAACGATACAAATCCATTATCATTTTTAGTATTACAATTTGCTTTTGGATGCACTGCTGGATTAAGTGTAGCAATATCAACTAGATTTGGTAAAAAAGATTTTGAATCATTAAGAAAATCTTTTGCTATATCTATTATCATCGGTTTTATCACCACTATTTTATTAACTATATTAGGATTAGTATTTGTAGATAAATTATTATCTTTTGTAGGACTTAGCGAAGCAAATGATCCAGTTAGCTTTAATGCAGCAAAAATATATATAATCACTATATTTTCAGGTACAATCGCTCAAATATTTTATAATTTAATAGTCAATACATGTAGATCAATCGGAGATTCTATCACTCCTTTATTATTCTTAATTTTATCTAGTTTAATCAATGTTATATTAGATTTACTATCAGTTAACTTTTTACCTACTATCGATTTAAAAGTATTTGGTGTCGCTTTTGCTACTATTTTTGCTCAAGGATTATCCGCTGTTCTTTGTATTATTTATTCTTTAAAGAAATATCCATTTTTAAAACTACATAAGGATGATTTTAAAATCGATGGAAAAGATTTCTTATATCATCTTAAATTAGGACTTCCATTAGGATTTCAATTTTCAATTTTAGCTATTGGAATTATCGTCATGCAAAACGCTATTGTAAACTTTGATGTTGGAGTAATCAATTCTACAACTAACGAAGCTGCTCATTTTACTCAAGATGGATATGGAGCAGCTTGTAAATTGCAAAACTTTTTAACTACACCATATTCAGCATTAGGTACTGCTATGTTATCATTCTGCGCACAAAATTTAGGTTCAGGCGATGTTGATAGAATTAAAAAAGGATTTAAACAAGGATATTTAATAGGTGTAATCATATATTTAATTGTTATGACAATCGGATTATTATTTACGATCGATGGATTCTTCTTATATTTATTCTTGGACTCTTCATCGATTACTGAAGAGACTATTAAATATGGTTGTAGATATTTATGGGTATCTTTACCTAGTGGATTCTTCTTGTTTAATGTTTATTTTTTAAGAAACACTATTCAAGGTTTAGGAAAATCATTATATCCATTCTTAGCTGGAATCGGAGAATTATTCGCTAGAATCATCGCTAGTTTATTTATTGCTAAACTTGTAAATCCTGCAAATCCTAAATCAGATATCTCTTATATCGGAGTTTCTTTTAGCGATCCTTTAGCTTGGGTAACTGCAACTATCATCATGATAATTCCTATCATTTACTATTTAAGAAGATTAGAAAAACTTAAAACTAGCAAAAATATTGTTAAGCTTGAAGAAAAAACTCAAAACAATATATAATTAGAGTAAAATTTTCCAATTACCAGTCTTATTAGAACCATGCCTAGCGACGATTTTTTTATCTTCTAATACCTTTAAATCTCTAATAATTGTATATCTTGAAACAGTCAGTTTAGAGGCTAACTCTTCTTGAGTTATATTTTTATATTCTAAAATTAATTCGATGATATCTTTTTGTCTAGTCGTAATATCTGCATCCATTGAAGTATTTTTATTAATTTTAATTTCTTTATTAAGTTTAAAAGGAACAGAAACTTTAATAAAGTTGTGGCTAAATGAAAATATAGATTTATCATATTTTTTTAATATTCTTATTATTCCGGTTCCCATATGTTCGACGAATCCTAAATCTCTAAATATTTTCATTAATTGAGGATTTTTTGGAGACATAAACCCACTTAAAAATTCTTCCTTTTCAATTCCTTCAGGTAATCCACCTACTGAAATTATTTCAATACGATCATCAAAAATTCTAAACGTTGGAGAATTTTCATAACTGTAATCTGAATGAACTAAAGCGTTGATTACCGCTTCTCTCATTGCTACTGAATCAAATAATTTCTCCTCAATTCTTTTAGGAGATCTAATTTTAGTAAATGTTTTATTTTGACTTTCGATATAATCAACAATTTCATTAGTCGTTTTTATCAACGATTGATTAGAATAAGATTTAATTTCCACTAAATCTATTACATCATCACCTTTAAATTTACCAACATTAATAACTAAACTATTTTGATCAGATAATAAATATGCTAAATAATTAAATTCACCATTTTCCATTTTTAAATTAAGATGATTTAAATAATTAGGATTTAATTCGTATCCTGTTTCTTCATAATATATTTTTAATTGAGTAAATGATAAATTTTTAATAGGAGAAATGATATTGATCAATGATGTTCTTGTTCTTTTTGAATACATATCAAATATTTGCCTTTCACTTAATGGTAAACAAGAACTTCCAACCCTAATAAAACTTCCTAATGGACACATTCCAAATCGTTTTAAATAATATGGTTTTTCGTTTCCAGATGCGACAATAATATGAATCACTTTCTTTCCATCTTTTTCTTCAGGAATAATCTCAAAAAAGCCAACCGGAGAAGGACAAATTTTATCTTTAATTCTATCTTTAGCGATTAATTGAGACTTATCTATATTGTCTAAACCGATAATATTTCCATCATCATCAATCCCTAAATATACGTGTCCTCCTTTAGAATTTAAAAAAGCTACAACTTCTTTTTCTAATTTGTCATTTATTTTACTTTTAAATTCAATATTATCGCTTTCGTACATATAATTACTTTATTAATTATATATTACATTGTTGCAACAATATTTGCAACAATAAATGCAACAATATTTGCAACATTATTATTTATAATTTATGTACTTTATGACAGTGAGGACAAACGAAATTTAAATCGCTTGTTACATCAGTTATATTTCTATAATGCAATAAACTTTCATTAGCTTTATTCATAAATAAAGATTCTTTTTGATCGTCTTTAATGTGGTATTTATATATTGAAGATACGTAGTAATATTTTTTCTTTTCTTCACAATATTCTTTTTTAATAACTTGTCTACAAGATAAACAATGATACATACCATTTTCTTCTATTAGTTCATTACCACAAAATGGACACGTTTTAAAATTCTTTGTTGAATATATCATTCCTTTTAAAATCAACTGTTCTAACCTTCTAAAAGATTCGATATTATTAATAGATACTAATACCCCATCTGAATTAAAATTATCAGTTAATATATGTGTTTCTACTTTTGTTTTTAATTTTTTATCTCCATTTAAAGTTGGTAATAAATACATAGTAAATTCTTTATCGTTTTTAAATGTTAATTTTAAAATATTTTCATCATTTATTACTTTATCAGATAGATTAATCTTATAATTTTTAAATTTAAAATTTAAATCTAATTTATTAAAGTTAATATGTTTTCTTTTATCTACTAAAAAATTAAAGTGACCAATAGAAAATATTAAAAGGTATTTACAAAAATATAAATATTCCTTCTCTTTTTCTTCTTTATTTATATCTTCATCATTATCTTTATAAACATCTTTCATATATTTATAAATATTTCGGTAATCTTTTTGCATTCTTAAAATGTTAGTTTTTCTAAGTTTAATTTTAGATTTTACTTTATGACATTTTATATATACTGGTCTATTTAATCTAGATTGCAATGTTTTTATAATAAAATCCATTCTTGAAATTAAAGATAGCGCTACATCGATATATGTAGAAAAAGATCTTAGGTGGCCTGTCTCTAATTTTCCTAACGCTAAGTAGTAAGACATATGATTTTCTCTTTCTAATAAGTCTATTTCTAATTTTTTATTAGTGTAGATCATATCTTTTAAAAGTCTAGAATAGTGTTTAGTAAAATTAAGTGCGTAATCTACACTTTTAACAAAAACAATATTTTCATAAATCACATAATTATCTTTATAATTTCTAGTTAAAAGCTTATTTGGTTTAATGCCATCACTAGTTATATTCTCCCAATATTCAGAGTGCATCGCAGCATGATTTATCGTCTTATTATCAATCTTTTTAACAGATTCTACATTTACTAATTCTTCTTCATCGATCAAGTGAATTATCGGTTTAGCAACTATTCTTTTCATCGATGGTAACACTTTTTCAATCTTTTTTATTTCTAGTTCAATCTCATCTAAATTAATATCTTCAAAAGATGAAAAAAGATTTAAATTATGCACTGAAAAATAATCGAATTCAGGATATGTAATATAATTATATTCTTTTAAAAAACGTAATGAATCTTTATATCTTAAAGCGTTTATCACCACTAAATATCCTCGTTTAATTTAGATATGAATTCGCTGCATCTAAATAATCCTAATTTCTCAAAACTATGTACTAATTCCTCTTTGTTTTCAATGCTTTTAGTTTCTAATTTTTGAACGACTTTAGTTAATAAAATCTTTTCTAAAGCTTCGTTTTCTTTATCTTTTGGATTAGAAAAACAAGAGCAATATACTGAAACAAAAAACTCGATTTGATTTAAAATACGGTTGCCAAAAGAGATGTTAAATGGGGCTACAATCCTTTCTACTTCTTTAACTATTTCATTATTTTCACAATCAAATTTATATTTTTCTTTAGACTCATTTATCAACTTAATAAATTGTTCATAAGTTAATAATTTTTGATCTAGTGGTTCTTTAAAATCTTTAATTTTAGGAGCACGCTTTGCAAAATTCATCGTCATCGCTCTATCATAAACCTTATCAGATATTTCGAAAGTTGATTCATCTCTATTAGCTGTACCAATAAACCAAACATTTGTAGGAATTTTAATCGTATGTCCGTTCTCTAACTTTTTATATTGAATTAATTCTCCGTCTTTTGATACTTTTAATTGAATATTTAATAATTTGAATTCTCTTTTATCTTCTTCGTTTTCCATTAAAGAAAGGAAATCCGAAAAATAATATTCAATCCTAGATAAATTCATTTCATCTAAAACTATAAAAGTTATAATTTCTGGATTAAATTTAGCTCTATATAAAGATTGAGTAAACTTTTTAGGAGTAAAACGAGATGAGAATTCATTATAAAAACCAATCAATTCGTTTTTATCTTTCCAAGACGATTCTACTTCAACAATCTCACAATTTCCTAAAATCGCTTCAGAAAATATTTTAGGTAAAGAAGTTTTACCAGTTCCTGACATACCTTGTAAAATAGTAAGTCTAGAAGATCCTAAACCTGCAATAAATTGAGCGATGTCTTCATCTTTATAAGAAAGATGCAATCTAGAATTTTTAGCGTATTCTACAATAAAATTTGTGATGCTAGGTAATGTTGGATTCATAAATAATTTATTTTTTCTAGCATTAAAATCTTCAATATATTTTTCTTCATAACTATCAATTTCACTAAATGCTGGGCATGGATCAAAGTCGTTAACTTTTTCTTCTTTATTATTAATATCATTATGATTTGCTGATTCTTTTCCTTCTAAATTATTTTTACTACCAGTTTCAATTTTACTATCTCCATCAAGTTTAACTTCTAAAGCATCTTCTTTAATCTTTTTAGAATATGGTCTAATAATAGCTAATGCTGCTAATATAATTAGTCCAGCAATAGCGAAATAAATCGTTTGGCTAGTAACAGTTGATTCGTAACTTACAGTTATATCAAATCCTTTACTTTCTATTATCTTATTGATAGTTTCTAATTGAATCGATTTAACAATTTCATAATATTTTCCAAATAAAGATAATACAAATAATAAGGAACAAGAAACGATGACATTAACTAAACTAGCTTTATAAAAATAGACGCTTTTTCTAAAAAATAAAGATAGATTAATAACTAAGGCAATTATTGAATAAATTATGATTATATATATAAAATATGCTAATAATTGATATCCACTCTCCATAGTTTGATAATTTTTTAATACATCTAAACCATTGACAGTAATTATTGCATTAGTACTGCTATAACTATAATTAATAATTAAAATATTAGAAAATAAAGAACCGACTAATAAAGCAATAAAAGCAACTGCAAAACTTAATACAATTAATTTATTAATAAATGCTTTTTTAGATTTATTAACTTCTTTTTCATCTTTATCTTCATCAATATATTTTCCACTTACAATAGAATTAATAATAGCTATAACTCCTATCACTATTAAAGGAATATACCCAATAGAAGTAATCGAACTAGCTTCAGGACTTACATAATTTTTAACATAGTAACTAATTCCAATTGTATAAATATAAAAAATTATTGCTAAACTAAATTCTAAATATATTAAAATTCTAGTCTTTTTAATAGCTTTTTTAGCATTTTTATAAGTACCTAAAATTTCAGCAAAATAGACTAATAAAAGAAGATATAAAATAAAAAATGAAATAAAAGATATTAAAAAGTCTAATGACACACTATTCATTAATCCATTAATTAAAGAACTATATATATTTCCATCATAAAAACATACTGGAATCAAAAATATTGAAAATAAAACAACAAAGGAGATAATAGAGATGATTATACTAAAAACGCTACTAATTCCTTGCTCTTTTTTATTTTCTTCACCATTTTGAATCTCTTTTTCTTTATATTTTATTTCAAAAATAATCGTATATATAGAAATTAATAAACTAGATAAAAAACCAATAATAACATATACAATATTTAAATCCTTACACAATATAAAAAGTAATAAACTAACTAAATATAATATAGAATTAACTAAAGATAGCACTGTTACTTTTTTATTTGTTAACAATAAAAATAAGCTAATAAAAGTTATTATTATCGATATTCCTAATAAGCCTATAATAGACCATGCATATGCTATATTTATAGTTTCACTTGTATAAGATATGGCATAAGTATATAAAGCTCCAACATTCGATCCTAAAAATATAGACAATAATGCAAAGGTAATAGGTAAAGCGTACCCGACTCCTACAAGAATTTTTTTAAATTTTAAACTAGAAAACATCATAAAAATAACTTCCTTTAATTTAATAATTATATCAGGAAATTAAATTTTTAAGTAACTAAACAATTGTTAATTAATGCTTTTTTAATAATATTAAATTCTATGCTTTTAAACAATTTATAGGTACAACAATTATTCCGTCATCTCTAGTATATAAAGGCCCAAAAGCAGTTATAATCATTAAAAAAGAAGGAGCTTTTTCATTACTTTTTTCTTTTATTTTATTTTTTAATAAATTTAATTTTTTTGCGCCGTATTCAATTAATTCTTTTCCACCAAGCTTAATTTCAATAGCACCCCATTCTCCGTTATCTAAATGGATTATAGCATCACATTCAAGTCCTGCATTATCGCGGTAATGTCTAATCATACCATTAAGCAAATTAACATATACTCTTAAATCTCTAATTACTAAATCTTCAAAAAATAAGCCAAAAGAATTATAATCGTTCATTAAATCATTTGGACATATTCCTAATGATTGACAAGCAATCGAAGTATCAACAAAGTGACGTGTAGGAGTAGAAACAATTGAAGTTTTTGATCTAATATTAGGACACCACGCTTCTAAATCTTCTACAATATATAAATCTTTTAAACATTCTAAATAATCAACCAATGTTTTTTCATCCATTGTCCTTTCGTTATTTTGTTTAACATCTTCTACAATTGTTTTTAAAGATGCCTCACTAGATATATTTCTAGCATAGCTTTTTAAAATGATTTTAAATGTATTTGAATTTTTATTTCTGAACTTGCTATTAGAACTATCTTCAAAATAGAACAATCCATCAAAATAGTTTTTAGTAATTTCTAAAGATACATCTTTATCTTTATTGATTGATAAAGGCCATCCACCTCTACAAATTAAATAAGCCATATTTTCCATTGTAAAATCTGAATTAGAATCAACAATATCAATTTTTTTGTATTTAAAAATTTCACTAAGAGATACTAATCCTTTAGAATCATTCGATTCATATAAAGACATCGGATACATTTTTAAAGACACAATTCTACCTGCTCCACTATGTTGAATTTCATTTTTATCTGCAGGAGTTGAACTTCCGGTTAAAATATATTTCCCAAATATATAATCAATATCTAAGTCTTCTTTAATATAGTTCCATATATCTGGAACTTTTTGCCATTCATCAATTAAATGAGGAATATCCCCTTTAAGAGCTAAAGAAGGATTAATTTTAGTAAATTCTATTAAATTTTTAGTATTCAATCTATAAACGCTTTTCCCAAATAATAAACAAGTTGTTGTTTTACCACAAAATTTAGGACCAGTAACTAATACTGCACCTGAACTTTTTAACTTTCTTTCAATTACTTTTTCAATATATCTTTTATAATATTCACCCATTTTCTTTACCTTCAAGAATATAATAAGCTTAATTCCGTTAATTTTCAATAAAAAATTCCGTGATTTTTCAATCCAAAATTCTGTTAATTTTCAATCAAAAATTCCGTAATTTTTCAATTTTTGAAAATTTTTATAAAAAAAAGCGAACTTTTTATGTTCGCTTTTATATAAATTTTTAAATATTTCAGTCTATTCTAATTCAAATACACCAGTATATAATTGATAATAGTAACCCTTCATAGCAATTAATTGTTCGTGAGTTCCTCTTTCAATTATTTTACCATGATCTAAAACCATGATAGCTTCAGCATCTTGAATTGTAGATAATCTATGAGCGATTAAGAAGACTGTTTTTCCTTCCATCAAGTTTTCCATACCTTTTAAAACTATCGCTTCAGTTCTAGTATCGATACTTGATGTAGCTTCATCAAGAATCAATACCGGACATTGACTAACTGCAGCTCTAGCGATAGATAATAATTGCGCTTGACCTTGAGAGATACTGCTTCCATTACCTTTAATATAAGTATTATATCCATTTGGTAAACGAGTAATAAAACTATCAGCATTAGCAAGTTTAGCAGCTTCAATACATTCTTCATCAGTTGCATCAAGTCTACCATAACGAATGTTATCCATAATCGTTCCACTAAATAAGTTTGTATCTTGAAGAACAACACCCAAACTTCTTCTTAAATCTTTTTTCTTGATCTTGTTAATATTAATTCCATCATATCTAACTTTTCCATCAGCGATATCATAAAATCTATTAATTAAGTTAGTGATTGTAGTTTTTCCAGCTCCTGTAGCTCCGACAAAAGCGATCTTTTGACCAGGTTTAGCATATAGCGAAACGTCATGTAAAACAATTTTATTAGGGACGTAACCGAAGTCTACATCAAACATTCTTATATCACCTTTAAGAAGAGTGTAAGTGACTTCTCCACTTTCTTGATGAGGATGTTTCCAAGCCCATAATGTATGTTCTTTTCTATTGCATTCGACAATATTTCCGTTTTCGTCATATTTTCCCATGACTAATGTAACATAACCATCATCTACTTCAACTTCTTCATCGAGTAAACCGTAAACTCTACTAGTTCCTCCGATTGCCATAGCAATAGGATTAACTTGGTTAGCGACTTCTGAGATGTTATTTGTAAATTGTCTAACCATAGGAAGGAAAGATACGACAACTCCAATTTTAAGTTCGTTCATTCCTACAAGTGTTAAATTAGGTACGCTATATAATACTAATATCGTTCCAACAACTGCAACTATGACATAAAGAAAGTTACCAATATTTGACATAATAGGCATCATAATATTAGAGAATTTATTAGCGTTAGTTGCTACTGTTTGAAGTTCACTATTTATCTTATTAAATTCATTTTTACATTCATCTTCATGGTTGAATGATTTAATGACTTTTAAACCATTCATCATCTCTTCAACATAACCTTCTTCTTTTCCTAAAATAGTTTGTTGAGACATGAAGTTTCTAGCTGATTTTCCACCAATCTTTTTAGTGACAAGAACGATTAATCCTGCTCCAACTAAAACGATTAAACTTAAGTATACGCTAGAATATAACATCGTTCCTAAAATACTAATAAATGTGATTGAACAAATTAACATCGTATTTATAGATTGAGTTAATAATTGTCTTACGGTGTCGATATCGTTAGTATAAACTGACATAATCGCACCTTTTTCGTGAGTATCAAAGAATTTAATTGGTAAATCTTGCATATGAGAATAGACTCTGGTTCTTAATTCATGCATATACATTTGACCATATCTAGCAGTTAATTGAGAGTAAGTTGTTCCTCCTGCTAAAGATATTATATAGAACGTGATCATCATCAATAAATAACTTACAAAATCATTCCAAAATCCATTACTATAGTAAGTTGAATCTTTCATAACTTTTTCAATAGCTCCAATAACTTGTTGAAGCATTAAAGGAGCGACAATTGATCCTAGAGCAGAAAATAATATACATACCATCGAAATTGATAAAACTACTGGATGAGCTTTAAAGAAATCGTTGATACATCTTAATAATACATTTTTCTTTTTATTCTTCTTAGCCATATTATTTACCTCCAATTCTATTTTGAAGTTCATAGACTTCTTGATAAATCTTGTTAGTTTTCAATAATTCATCGTGAGTTCCAACGCCACTTATAGTGCCATTATCCATAACAATAATCTTATCAGCATCGCTAACTGAAGAAATTCTTTGAGCGATGATGATTTTAGTTACACCTGGACAATATTTTCTTAATCCACTTCTAATATAAGCATCAGTTTTAGTATCGACTGCGCTCGTTGAATCATCAAGAATTAATACTTTTGGATTTTTAAGTAAAGCTCTAGCGATACATAATCTTTGACGTTGTCCTCCACTTACGTTAGTTCCACCTTGCTCGATATGATGATCATATCCATCATCGAATGTTTCGATAAATGAATCGGCTTGAGCGATGTGACAAGCTTGTTTTATTTCTTCCATCGTAGCGTCTTTTTTACCCCATCTTAAGTTATCAGCGATACTTCCAGCAAATAAGACGTTCTTTTGAAGAACCATAGCTACGTTATCTCTTAAAACTTTTAAATCGTAATCTTTAACGTTAACATCACCTACTAAAAGTTCTCCTTCACTGACATCGTAGAATCTAGAAATTAAATTAACTAATGTAGACTTAGAACTACCAGTAGATCCGATAATTCCAACCATTTCACCTTGTTTGATATTTAAATTTATATTGCTTAACGCGTATTTTTCTGCTTCTTCTTTATATTTAAATGAGACGTTGTTAAATTGAATGTCACCACTATTAACTTCCATAACTGGATTTTTTGGATTTTTAATTGAAGGCTCTTCAATTAAAACTTCATAGACTCTTTTAAATCCTGGAACAGCCATTAAGATAAAGAAGCTGACCATAGTAAGCATCATAATCGAAGATAATACTTGTGCTGAATATGTAATTAATGAAGAGATGCCACCGATATTAATTTCTGTTCCATTACTATTGATAACAGCTAAACTTCCTAAGAAAAGAATTAAACACATCGAAGTGTACATGACACATTGAATGATAGGATTAGTTCCTGATAACATTTGTTCAACAACTCTAAATCCTTTACTCATCATAAATGATTCATCTTCAAATTTTTTCTTTTCATAATCTTCTCTAGCGTATGTTTTAACAACTCTCATACCACGGATATCTTCTTCAACTTTTTCATTTAATCCATCGTAAATCTTAAATAATTTTTCAAATCTTTTATTTGCTTGCCATACTATAAGAGCTAAAGGTACAGCAATTAAAGGAATTAAAATTAAGAATATCCAAGATAATTTATAATCGATTACTAAAAACATTACAAATGAGAATATGAACATAATTGGAGCTCTAAATGCTATACGAATCGAAATCATATATGCCATTTGAATATTATTGATATCTGTTGTTTGTCTAGTGATTAAACTAGATGAAGAGAATTTATCGATATTTTTAAATGAAAATTCTGTAGTTTTATTAAATAAGTCTTCTCTTAAGTTTTTAGCAAATCCACATGCTGCTTTAGCGCTCACTTTTCCAGCTAATATACCACATGTAAATGAGCACATTGCTAAAACAATCAATATCGCTGCAAAAACTAAAACTGTATATAGAAAGTTATTTAAATGAAATGGATCTACAGTAGTTTTATCAGCAGCAATTTCATAATCTGTTAAAAAGTTAAGTAAATACATCATAACTAAAGGTATGACACATTCAAATGCAGTTTCTAATCCAATAAATACAATTGACAATATAGATTTAGTTTTATACTGTCTAACACTTTTAAGTAAATATTTAATAGCTTTACCTAAAGTAATTTTGTTTTCTTTTTCTTTTTTCATACTATTTTTTTACTCCTTCCTCTGCTTTTTTTAGTAAGTTATCTAATTGCACTATCTCTTCTTTAGATAAACTAGATAAAGCGTCATTAGAAACTTTACGCATATTTTTCTCACTTAATTTATGTAGTTCAATACCTTTTTCAGTGAGAATAATATGTCTTTTTCTTTGATCTTTTAAATCTACTTCTAAAGATATGAGACCTTCGTTTTTCATATTTTCTATAGCATCATTAACAGTGCTTCTAGAGATACAGAATTCTTTTTCAATATCTTTTTGAATCACTGTGCGTTTCTTAGTTTCTTTATATAAATAATTGATGAGAATACAATGTAATGTGTTATTTCCTTGCATTACATCAAGTTCATCCATCTTCTTAGTTACATAAGATTTTAGAAACATCATCTTTTTAAATACGTCGTTAGCAATATCTTTTTCCATAAATTAATCCGATTACGGACAATATTTTATGCTAGTTAACTTTTAATGTCAATAAAAAAATTAAGATATTTCATTTATTTTAAAATATAAAAAAATAGCTATTAAATAAAAAATATATAGTATTTAAT
>CAVKZO010000007.1:0-39375 GCA_963661135.1 Lachnospiraceae bacterium
TATTTAGAGAATAATGAAGTCAAATTTTTAAATATTTTTAATAATTTTTCTACTAATAAATATGAAGATTTTATTGATTTATTATCGAAACATAATATTTTAAAAAATCCAAAATATTCATATATTAAAAACGGAATAGAAATTTTAATTAACGAAGAATCAATAAATCTAAATAAATTTGGATATAGTTTAAATTTAACAAGTGAAGAAATTTTAAATATGCAAATTAAGAATGTTTTTGTTAAAAAAGTAATTACAATAGAAAATTTAACAACTTATAATTATTTTAATAATAATGATTATTGCATCATCTATTTAGCTGGATATCATAATAGCGATAAAGAAAGATTAATTAAAAAACTATATGAATTCTCACCTAATTTAGAGTTTTATCATTTTGGAGATATCGATGTTGGTGGATTAAAAATATTATTTGATCTTAAAAATAAATCTGGTGTTAATTTTAAAAAATATTTGATGAATTTAAATACTTTAATTAAGTATAGAAAATATTGTAAAAATCTAACTGAAAACGATAAAAAAGAACTAAATCAAATGTTATATAATGAAGAATTTGTTGAATTTCGTGATTTAATTATCTATATGCTTAAATTTAATGTAAAATTAGAACAAGAAGCGATAGATTTAAGTGATTTTATTTAAAAAGAGGACTTAAAAATATGAAAAAGGTAATAAAAGCATTATTAATTACAGTCGGAGCTATTGCAATAACTGGCGGAATTATTGTTGGAGGAAGTTATATAGCTATAAAAGCGATGTTTGGTATAGATGAATTTAAAGCTATTAGCTGTCTTAAAAAACTTTCTAAAAATGTTGAAGAAAGCGATATTATTTCTTCAAAATACACAAGTTTTGATTTAGATAGTGCAGTAATTAAATTAAATGAATCTACACCTAATGTATTAGTTAAGAATGGCGATCATTATAAAATAAATTCTACAAGTAGTTTACCTTTAATGCTTAAAGACATTACCTTAACTGGTAAAGAAACTACTGCGTTAGTTAATGATTTAAATACTGAAACAATTGATAACGTTACTTTATTAGATATTTCATATACTAATTTAGTTGGTAATAATATAGATTTAGTAACTACAATAAAATATGATTGTACTAGTTTTAAATCAAATTTAACTACTTTTCCTTTAAGTATTGCTAATAAATATGTTCCTAATAATATTTATATTAAATCTAATATCAAAGTAACTAAAAGTAGTGAAGCTTTTATATATACAACTATATCTAATGAATTATTAATAAATAATTTAAGTAAAGAAGATAGTGAATATGTCGTGTTGCTTTTAAATAAATTTGCAGGGTTTAAAGAGTATGATGAATTAAATTTATCTATGGGTCAAACTATTACTGATGTTTTGATTGGTGATTCATTATCTAAAGGTATAGCTTATGTCTATTCTGAATTGGGTGCTAAAGATTTTAAATTTATAAACGACTATAATGAAGTTTGCTTTAATATTTATAAATAGAAGGAGAAAATTATGAAAATTGTGTGTGTTATTACTGATGGTTTTGAAGAAGTTGAATTTGCTGCTAGCATAGGAATTTTAAGAAGAGGTGGGTGTGATATTGATATATTTTCATTACATTCAAATAAAGCTAAAGGAAGATATGATTTAACAGTAACTGATTTAAAACCTTTTTCTTCAATTAAAAAAGAAGATTATGACATGCTTCTAATGCCAGGAGGACCTGAGTACGTAGAATTAGAAAATAATAAGGAATATATTGATTTATTACTTTATTTTTTAAAAAACGACAAATATGTTGCAGCAATTTGTGCAGCTCCTACAATCATTGGTCATCTAGGATATTTAAAAAATAAAAAATATACTTGCTTTACTTCAATGGATGAAGATTTTGGCGGGTATTATAATGATGTATATGCTATTAAAGATGATAAATTAATAACAGGTAGAAGTGCAGCAGCGACAATAGAATTTGCTTTCTTAATCTTAGAGACAGTGAAAGGCAAAGAAAAAGCAGAAGAAATCAAAAAACAAATATATTTTTATAAATAAAAAAATGTAGGATTTCCTACATTTTCTTTTGTTCAGCTAAAGCTTTTTTGATTTCTTCTTTTTGACTTGCAGGTCTAACAGCAATAACGCCAGGAACTTCTTCCATAATTATTACTTCAACGCCGCTTCCAAGTTCTTCACCGATTAAAGAGCAACCTTCACAAGCTCCTTCGATATTTACATAAACTATGCCTTCCTCGAAAGAATCGAATGTTACATCTCCTCCATCTCTTTGAAGAAATGGTCTGATTTTATCTAAAGTTTCTTTAATTAACTGAATAGTTGAATCGTTTAAATTTTCCATGACTATATTTTAGTTTCCTCGTTATTTTATTTCAAATAATATACATATATTTATAAAAAATTATTTTAAACGACATACTAAATGCTTTTCAATTTTTTATAATTTAAATATTTTTTTAAAAAATAAAAATATTAGTAAAATTTAGTATCTATAAAAATTTTAGGTAATTATTTTAAGATTGTTAAACAAATAATTGAGCTTTATTTAGTGTTCAATTAGTTTTGTTTAATTTTTCATATTCTCCTTCATAAAATGTATCAAAAACCCATGGTATGCTTTTATTGTCACCGATTTCTGCTAAAATTGCGCCTTCATCGTAAACTTCACACACCAAACCAACTGTTCCTTTTGGAACAAAAATTGTATCATCACCCCAGTTTATATTCTTATCAACTTTCGTAATTATGGCATCTCCCATTTTTATTTCCATATTTTATCTCCTCCAGGTATCAATGTAATAAATCTAACAGTGCCGTCTTCATTTATTTGCCGGCCTGTAGTAACAATTTTCCCTCTAAGCGTGGTTTTTGTCATTATATTAAAAGTATATTTACTTATGTTTCTAAATTTCGAAGTTTTGAAATCAGTACCCCAACGTATTTCATCCATTAAAATTTCGGTATTAATAAAATCGTAACCTAAATCAAGAAGAAATTTACTTTTATCATCTGATTTAACTTCTTTTAGCAAATAATTCATTTTTCTTTCTTCTATTACAACATCTATATTTTTTATATATGTCCTTATGTATTTGACAAATAATTTACAATAATCATTATCATGAATTTTATAATTAGGAAAATGAATGTAAAAAGAATCGTAGTCTAGACCAAAAATATAGATAAGTACTAGGTTTTCCATATCTTTTTCTTTGATTCTAACAAGATCTTCATTTGTGTATTGCCCATTTTCAGGATCGTAAGGCTGTAAATGCTTACCACCGCCTAATTTAAATTCCATGAATTATCTCCTCTTGATACAGTATTATTTTACTATATTTTATCTTGATTTTAAAGAATTCTTTAATTATACTTTTCTTGTTAAAGATAGGTTTAATTTATGATGAAAGATTGGAATGTACGCTTAAAAGAAAAAAGAGAACAGGCTGGATTTACACTCAACGAAGTAAGTAAAAAAAATAATAGAAATTTATCACAACAATCGCTTATAAAATACGAAAAAGGTGAAATCTTTCCTAGGATTGATATCCTTGATGACCTTTGCGCAATGTATAAATGTAATATAAATTACATTCTTTACGGTTCAAAGGATGGTAATATATTGGTAAGCAAAAATGACTACCTAATCACATTATGGTTTTTATTAGCAATGAATAAAGTAGAATTTGATGGCATAAATCTAAAAATAATAGATAAACAATTGATGAGAAATGTTCAATATTTAAATATATATCTTAAAAATGTTGGTGTATCATCTTTTGATGATTTATATTCGCTGATAGATGGAATAAAAAGAATGCAAAATAAAGAATAATAAATTTTGAATAATTATTATCTCATATTTATGTGCAAAGGTGCTTGTATCATTTCTATTTTTTAAATGATATTGGTAAAATAATGATAATAAATAAATTAAAAAAATGCACTAATTAGGTAAATATTTTTAAATTTTTAAAAGAATTAATTGTTGAAATAAATTTAATTAAATATTCAATAATGTTTAAAATAAGAATATAAACAAATTTTAATTAATTAGTTTAGTTTATAAGAACTTCTGTATTTACATCATCTAAGATTTTTGAAGTTGTTGGTGCTTCTTATTGTACGAAAAGTGAAAGTGTTTTATTTAACGGAAATTAAATTATAGTGGTAAAAGCTTTCTCTTAATTGATAAAATTATTGTTATACCTTTCATAATCATATAAATTTTCTTTTAGAGTATATTTCATAAAAAAATCCCCCTTTTAATTTTAACCTAATTTGGTCAAAATTTTGGGGGAAGTTTCAATAAGTTTGGTGCCCGGAACCGGAATCGAACCGGTATGGTATTGCTACCAAAGGATTTTAAGTCCTTCGCGTCTACCTGTTCCGCCATCTGGGCACTAAGATGGTGATCCACTGGAGATTCGAACTCCAGACCCCTTGATTAAAAGTCAAGTGCTCTACCGACTGAGCTAGTGGATCATTTGATTGGTTGGGATGGCTGGACTTGAACCAGCGGAATGACAGAGTCAAAGTCTGTTGCCTTACCTCTTGGCTACATCCCAATAAGGTTTTACTGGTGGAGGGGGGCAGATTCGAACTGCCGAACCCGAAGGAATTGATTTACAGTCAACCGCGTTTAGCCTCTTCGCTACCCTCCCATAAGGATAACACTTGGTGGATGTTAGAGGGCTCGAACCTCTGACCTCCGCCGTGTAAAGGCGATGCTCTCCCAGCTGAGCTAAACATCCAACCTAATTAATCACGACACATTGCGTGCTTATTAAATATATCAAAAGCACGCAATCAAGTCAATATATTTTTAAAAATTTATTTGAAAAATTAATGCTAGTGTCGTTTTAATAAAAATTAGAATCCTTCTTTACCAAGAAGATGGAACATATTTTTCTTATATACTTCTACTCCAGGTTGGTTAAATGGATTAACTCCTAATAAATATGCACTCATTGCACATGCTTTCATAAAGAAATAGAAGATGTATCCTAATGTGTTTGCATCCATCTTTTCTACAGTTAAAGTAATATTAGGTACTCCTCCATTTTCATAGTGAGCTTTTAATGTTCCAATATATGCTTTATGATTGATGAATGATAGAGATTTTCCTGATAAATAATTTAATCCATCAAGATCTAAATCATCTCTAGGAACGATAACATCTTCATTAGGATTTTTAACATATAAAACTGTTTCATATAATACCTTGCTACCTTCTTGAATGAATTGTCCAAGTGAATGTAAGTCAGTAGTGAAAGTGCAAGATGTAGTTAATACTGCTTTATTTTCTTTTCCTTCAGATTCATCGAAAAGTTGTTTCCACCATTCGGATAAACTATGTAAACGAGGTTCATATACATCAAACATTTCAACTTTATATTTTTTCTTTGAATATAAGTAATATCTTTCTAAAGCATATTGGTAACATGGATTAGTATTAATGTCGTTATTATCAAGTTCGATAGCAGCTTCTTTCATACCATCCATAAGGTCGAAAACATCAACTCCGCTACAAGCGATAGGGAAAAGTCCTACAGCTGTCATGACACTATATCTACCTCCGATATTTCCAGGTAAGACATAAGCTTTATAATGTTCATCATTAACTTCTTTTCTTAAAGCACCTTTTGCTTCATCAGTAACTGCTATAATTCTTTTTGAATATTCGTTACCATATTTTTTCTTTAAAAGATTCTTCAATAATCTAAATGAGACACTAGTTTCGGTAGTGGTGCCAGATTTAGAAATGACACAAACTGCAAAATTTCTTTTTTCAAGATATTTAAGAATTTGAGAAATATAATTTGCATCGAGCGTATTTCCTAAATAGACAATCTCCATAGAATCTTCGCTTTTTAAGCCATTTAATGCTTCGATTGCAGCTTTACTTCCTAAATAGCTTCCTCCGATACCACAAACTACTAAAGTATCGTAATTTTTTCTGAATTCTTTACTAGTTTCATCGATATCCTTTAAAAATTCTTCGCTAATTTCTTTTGGATAATCAAGCCATCCTAAGAAATCATTTCCTAATCCTGTTTTTTCTTTAATCATCTTATCGATCTTTTTAACTTTTGATTTATTTTTTTGAAAATTAACAAGATTTTTTTCTCCTACATAATTAAAACCAACTTCAACTTTCATACTTATTTATTGTTCTCCTTTTCAAGTTCCTCTTTGATCATTTGTGGTAATTTCTTTTCAAGTTTAGAAAAATCAATCTCTTTTAAGTAAGATGTTATTTTTTTACTTGGATTAATATCTTTAAACTTTTTTAAGTTATTTGGTAAATCTTTAATTGAAACAGATAAAAATTTAGTTTTAGAATCAACTTTTTTGACGATTACTTCAACTTTATCTCCTAATGTGAAATATTTATTGATATCATTGACGAAATTATTAGAAATCTCGCTAATATGAAGCAAACCGATATATGCTTTTTCAAAACTTAAAAAGACTCCATAATTTTTTATAGAGACGACGATACCGGTTGTTATATCATTAATTTTATAATCAACATTAGTTTCCATATGTTTTAATTAAAAATTCTCCAAAAGCCACATCAACATAAGTAGTAACTTTAAAATTAAATTCATCACCTTCTATAAGGTAAACGTCCTTCGATTCTAACATTACTAAATAGCCATCATCAAATGAATCAAAATCATTTTCTATATGGGCCTTTAAAATTATATCAAATTTAAAGCATTGTGGCGTTTGAATTTTCATAATTTTATCTCTATTATAATATCTTCCTACGCAACTTCTATCGTTTATAGACGCTAAAGTATCGACTGAATGGGCATAAATTGATGTAGCATCATATTTTTTTAAGGCCTCTAAAGATTTTAAAACTAATTCTTTATGCATTAAAAATCTAGCTGCATCATGAATCACAACATAATCGCAATCTTTAAATGTATCAATAAATTTTAAAGCGTTAAATACGCTTTCTTTTCTAGTTTGACCACCTTCAATGATAGAAACTGGCTTAGAAATTGGATATTGTTTAACAGTCTCAACAACATGATTAAAATGTTCGTGATCGGCAACTAAAACTAATTTATCGATTTCATCAATTGAAGCTAAAGTTGAAAATGGGTAAATAAATAGTTCTATATTATTAATTTTAATATATTGCTTATATTCAATGTTGCTACAACGACTCCCTTTTCCGCCTAAAAGTAAAACTGCATATATCATAATGTTTTTTCAATTTTTTCTTTTTTATAGTCGAGTCTTTCTTGCGCAGCAATTAAATCTATTATCAATTTAACTTCTTTTTCGAGTTGTCCATCGACTGAATAATCAGCTTTAGATATATAATTTACCCTTCCATCACTATATAAAGATGAAACTTTATTTGACATACCTTTAGGGAAAACAGCGATGGAGTGACCATTATTCTCTTTTACAACAATCATTGCAGGAACATCTGTAAGTCCATCTCCAATATAAATCATATTGTCGTATTTAACTCTTCTAACTCTAGTTTTAGAATTCAATTTTTCATCATCGCTATTTGTATCGACCAACCCCTTACTAATTCTAAAAACATATTGTGTTTTTTGGGTGTAGTTGATGCTTGTTTTAGGCCAGTAAGCTTCTTTTGTTTTATCATCAAAAAGAAATTCGCATCCAAAGACAGCTTTAAATTCGTTAGCGATAGCACAACCTTGAACCATCTCTTTATTTCCACTAGTAATTAAATAGTGTTCAACTTTTAATCCGTGCTCACTACCATATTTATTGATTCTTTTAAACCAAGTGGTGACACCATCATAAAATTTAATTTTCTTTCCGCATTGTTCTAAATATTCTCTAGTTAAAGGAATGTTTCTTTTTTTACATTCACTTATCATTACATACATATACCCTAATATTTTATCGATATTATTTTTTTGACAAAATTCTTCAGTTATCGTCCAAAATTCTTTTGGAGTTAAATTTAAATTTGGTATAAAAGAAAAATTTTGCATATCTTCACATGCAAGTGTTCTATCAAAGTCGTACATTAAAGCTACAATTGGTTTACTCATATAATCACCTCACTAATATTATAACATAATATTAATAATAATCAAAAATCGCTAAAATTCGGTATTTTTTTTATATAAAAATAAAAAATATATTAATTGAAAGAATCTTTAAATTTAATTATAATTTTTTTATTAGGATTACTATGAAACTTAAGTTGACTCAACAAACTATTTTAGAAAAGAAATTTAAACCAAATGTTAAAGGTTACGACCCTTTAGAAGTTGATAAATTTTTAGATTTAGTAATTAATGACTATGGTGTCGTTGAAGAAAAAGCTAAAAAGTCTGAAGAGGAAGTTTTAGCTTTAAAAAGAGAGATTGAATCTTTAAAGGCTACTCTTAGAGAAAGTGAAAAAAATCTTTCTATTGAAAAAAGCAAAAATGTGGTTTTAGAAAGAAATAAGGTCAGTGACCACAATGGTCTCGATCCAATCGAATTACTTCAAAAGTGTAGCAAGTACGAAATTAAGTTATACGAACTTGGTTGTGATCCTAGTAAAGTTAAATAACATTCAGTCTATGCAATCGCTGGCTATTTATTAGCTTGAGGAAAGTCCATGCTCGCACGGTTCTGAGATGAACGTAGTGATTATGCTAACTTAATAAATAAGGTTAGGTACTTGGGAGCAAGTAACGGCGAGATCTATCCTAAAAGGAAACTCATGGAAATGTCTTGTAAAGTGCCACAGAGACGAGTTTTAAAGAAATTTAAAAATGAAACGTTGGTAAACCCCATAAGCGAGAAACCCAAATTTGGTAGGGGAAATCATTCGAAAGAATTCAATGGAGAATGATAAGTTTAAAAACTTAGATAAATGGTTGCATAAAACAAAACATGGCTTACGGACTGAATACTCACTAAAAGAGAAATTATGAATAAGAAAGAATCAAAAATTAATTTACCTACTAAAATCACAATAGCTAGAATAGCTCTTGCTTTTTTATTAATCATCGGAATCATCATCCTTTATTTTTTAGATTTATATAAAGTGATTGATTTATCGGAATGTAATTTTTCTGTTGGAAAGAATATTTCTAATTTCAATGTGACGATGAATTATGTTGTTTTAATTATTTTAGGAGTTTTCTTAATTGCTAGTTTGACAGATTTTTTAGATGGCTACATCGCAAGAAAATATAATATGGTTACTGATTTAGGGAAATTTTTAGATCCGATTGCAGATAAGATGCTCATCAATGCTTTAATGATATTTTTGTGTGTCGGTTTCACTTCTTTAACTAAAACAAATACGATGACTTTATTTCCTTTCTTTTGTGTAATTATTATGGAAATCAGAGATTTGATTGTTGATGGTCTTCGTTTCATGGGAGCTAAGAAAAATATAGTAATTGCTGCAAATATTTTTGGAAAAGCTAAAACTGTGATTCAAATGGTTGCAATTTGTGTAGTTTTATTGAATGATTTTCCATTTAGTTACTTTGATTGCAATTTCTCTAATTATTTAAAAATAAGCGATATTTTATGTTATTTAGCTACTTTTACTAGCGTATTAAGTGGTGTAATTTACGTTAAAAGTAACTTTTCTAATATTTTTAAAAATGAAAACTGAATTTGAAGAACTAGTAACTTTATTAAAAGAAAAGAATATAACTATATCTACAATAGAATCTTTTACTGGTGGCTTTTTTGCTAAATTAATAACAGATGTTAGTGGTTGTAGTCAGGTTTTTTATGGTGGTTTAGTCACTTATAAAACTAGTATAAAAAGCGATGTCTTAAAAGTCGATCCAAAAATTATTGAAAAATATGGAGTAGTTAGTCAAGAAGTTGCTAATGAAATGGTTAAAAAAGGAAAAGATATGTTTAATACTGATATCGTTGTTTCTTTTACAGGAAATGCAGGTCCTACGGTTTGTGAAGATAATAAAATGGTCGGAGAATGTTACTCATCAGTATTATTTAAAAATAAGATTTACAAATTTCCAATGATATTTGGAAAATTAAAAAGAAATGATATAAGAGAATGCGCTTGTTACGAAATTGTTAACGAGATTATAAAATTAGTAAAAACTTTATCATAAATTTATATGGTTTTAAGCGTCTTGTATTTAAAGAGGTAAATTTATGGCAAAAAATGATGAAAAAAATATTTTAGATGAAACATTACTAAAGATTCAAAGAGAATTTGGTAAAGGTTCAATTATGCGTTTAGGAGATCGCGATACTTGCGATATAGATTCAATTAGTAGCGGATCGATTCTTTTAGATAGGGCTTTAGGAATCAATGGTTATCCTAAAGGAAGAATTATTGAAATTTATGGCCCTGAAAGTAGTGGAAAGACGACATTAGCCTTAACTGCGATTGCTGAAGTTCAAAAGAAAGGTGGAATGGCTGCTTTTATTGATGCTGAAAATAGTATCGATCCCGAATATGCTAAAACATTAGGCGTTGATATCGATAATTTAATTTTAAGCCAACCAGATAATGGTGAACAAGCTCTTGAAATTGTTGAGATGTTAGCTAAATCTGGAGCTTTTGATCTTATTGTTGTTGATAGTGTTGCGGCTTTAGTTCCTCAGGCTGAACTTGATGGACTCATGAGCGATCAAAGTATCGGTATGCAAGCTCGACTAATGAGTAAAGGATTAAGAAAAATTACTGGCTTATTAAATAGGAATGGATGTTCAATTATCTTTATTAATCAATTAAGAGAAAAAGTTGGAGTAATTTTTGGAAATAACGAGACGACAACCGGAGGAAGAGCTTTAAAATTCTATTCTACAATTAGAGTTGATATTAGAAGGGGTGAAGCGATTAAAGATGGTGTTAATTTAATAGGAAACACCGCAAATATTAGAGTTGTAAAGAATAAAGTTGCTGCGCCATTTAAAACTTGTAAAGTTGATATAATTTACGGAAAAGGAATCTCAAAAGAAGGAGAACTTCTAGATTTAGGATTAGAATGTGGATTCGTTAAAAAAAGCGGTAGTTGGTACGAAGTTTACGGAGAAAGAATTGGCCAAGGAAGAGAGACAGCTAAACAATTTTTAGCAGAACATAAAGATATTTTTGACAAATTGAAAGCTGATGTAATCGCTAAATCAAACGCAAAAAAAGTCGTTGAAGATGATTTACCTTCGCTTAATGAAGAACTCGAAAAAGAAGAATAATTTAAACTTTATTAATGGGCATCTTTAATCTATAATATATATAGTATCTTTTTAATGATACTTGTTATAGATTTATTAAGTTTTTACTTTAAATAAAGAATATATAAATAAATTGTTTTAATTAACTCTATATTTGATTTCATAATAGGTATCTTTTAACTAGATTTTAGAAAGGAATTTTATTATGGAATGGAATATTTATTGGTTTATTGTAGTTATAGTAGCTTTGTTAATTGGTGTTGCGGTAACATTCGTTTTATTTCTTTTTATTCCTAAATTTAAAGAAAAAAGTGCATTAGCAAAAGCTAAAAAAATCGTTGAGGAAGCTGAAGTAAAGGCTGAGCATATTAAAAAGAATGCTCAATTGGACGCTAAACAAGAAGCAGCTGAAATTAAACAAGAAGCAGAGAAAGATGTTAAAGAAAGAAAGCAAGAAGTTATTGTTCAAGAAAATAAATTGCTTCAAAGAGAACAAAATATCGATGCTAGAAGTGCTCAACTCACAAGAAAAGAACAATCTTTAGATGATAAAGATAAGTATTTAGATACACAAATTGATGAATACAAAAAGAAGAGTGCAGCACTTTTAGAAAAGACAAATCAAATTATTGAAGAGCTTCAAAAAGTTGCAAAAATGACTGAAAAAGAAGCTAGAACTGAAATATTTTCTAAAGTAGAAGAAAAAGAGCAATTAAACATTGCTAGATATTTAAAAGAGCAAGAAGAAAAAGCTGAAAATGAAGCTGATAATAAAGCGAAAGATATTTTATCTAATGCTATTGCTCGTCACGCTCAAGAAATTACAACTGAAAGAACAGTCAATGTAATCTCACTTCCTAGCGATGAGATGAAAGGAAGAATCATCGGTAGAGAGGGAAGAAACATTAAATCTTTAGAACAACTATTAGGTGTTGATATTTTAATTGATGATACTCCTGAAACAATTACAATCTCTTGTTTTAATCCTGTTAGACGTGAGATTGCTACTAGAGCATTAAACATACTTGTTAAAGACGGAAGAATTCAACCAGGAAGAATAGAAGAAGTTATTTCTAAATGTAAGAAAGAAATAGATGAAACAATTAGAAAAACTGGTGAACAAGCTGCTTTAAAATTAGGATTAACTAATATTAATAAAGAATTATTAAACTATATCGGAAGATTAAAATTCAGAACAAGTTATGGTCAGAACCAATTAGAACATAGTATTGAAGCAGCTGAACTTTGTGGGGCGATGGCTGCTGAACTCGGACTTGATCAACAATTAGCTAAGAGAGCTGGATTACTTCACGATATTGGAAAATCTTGCGATTTCGAAGTTGAAGGAAGTCACGTAGAAATTGGAGCTAGACTTGCTAAAAAATATGGTGAGAGCGATTTAATCGTTAATGCTATTGAAGCACATCACGGCGATGTTCCAACTAAATCAGTTATTGCAAATTTAGTTATCGCTGCCGATACTTTATCAGCTGCTAGACCTGGAGCAAGAAGTGAAACATTTGAAACTTACATTAAGCGTATTGAACAACTTGAAGAAATTTGTAAAAGTTTCGATGGTGTTCAACAATCATATGCGATGCAATCAGGTAGAGAAATTCGTGTTATGGTAATCCCTGATAAGGTTGATGATTTAGGTGCGTTTAAAATGGCTAAGGATATTAAAGACAGAATTGAAAAAGAAATGAAATATCCTGGTCAAATTAAAGTTAATGTCATTAGAGAGTATAGAGCAGTAGAAACTGCTAAATAGATGCTATGAACATATTATTCATAGGTGATGTTTGTGGAAAATTAGGAAGAAAGGTTCTTGAAAGGAACCTTCTTTCTCTTAAAAGGAAGTATGATATAGATTTTACTATTATAAATGGTGAAAATATTACTAATGGTAAAGGGATCAGTAAAAACCATTATTTATTTTTAAAAGAAATTGGAGCTGACTGTATAACTTTAGGAAATCACTATAACAGTAAAGATGAAATATATACATATTTTGATCAAGCCGATAGTTTAATTAGACCAGTTAATATTAAAGATGAAACTCATGGAATTGGAACAAAAGTATTTAATGTAAATGGAATCAGTATAAGAGTTAGCAATGTTTTAGGTTCAGCTTTTATGAAAATAAATTCTGAAATTTTAGATCCTTATATTGAAACGATAAAAATTATAGAAAATGATGAAAGTGATATACACATTATTGATTTCCATGCAGAAGCTACTGGAGAAAAGAAAGCTTTCGCTTATTCTTTAAAAAATACAGTGACAGCTATTATAGGAACACATACACACGTTCAAACTAATGATGCTCAAATATTAAATACTGGTGTCGCTTATATTAGTGATGTTGGAATGTGTGGAGGATATAATTCTGTTTTAGGTACTGAAATTAATAGTGTTGTTAACAGAATTATAAAACACGATGAATCTTCTAAATTTAAATTGTTAGAGAAAGATGATTTAATTTTAAATGGATGTGTCATTAAAATTGATGATTTAAATTTTTGTGCAAAAGAGATATTTCCAATTAAAATAATTGAAAGGATGGATAAAGATGAGAAAGATTAATAAAATAGATTTTCCTTCAATGGACGCAGCAAGAAAAAGAAATGTAGATTCTTCGACTATTTTGTATTCTTATCATCCTAGTGAAAAATTAGTTAACCAATATAGAGGTAAAAAATTCTTCATTAGGACGTACGGTTGCCAAGCTAATGTTAGAGATGAAGAAATTATGTCCGGACTTTTAATTAGTATCGGAATGAGTAGAACTGAAGAAAAAAGTGAAGCCAGTATCGCTATATTAAATACATGTGCAGTTAGAGAAAATGCTGAAGATAAAGTTTATGGTGAAATCGGTGAATTTAAAGCTATTAAAAATAAAAATAAAGATATGATATTAGCAATTTGCGGTTGTATGATTGAGCAACAACATATAATTGATTTTGTGACATCAACTTATCCTCAAGTAGATATCATGTTTGGAACACACAATTTACAAGATTTATTAAAAATATTAGATTTATATATTAAAAATCCGGATGAAGTGTTAGTAGATGTTTCTAGTAAAGTTGGTGACGTCTATGAAGAATTACCATCAAAAAGAAACAATAAATTTAAAGCTTTTGTAAATATTTCTTATGGATGCAATAAGTTTTGTACATATTGTATAGTCCCGTATACTAGAGGAAAAGAAAGAAGTCGTGCAATGACTGATATTTTAAAAGAATGTAAAGAATTGGTTGATGAAGGATATCAAGAGATTACTTTATTAGGACAAAATGTCGATAGTTATGGCTTCGATTTAAAAGACGGAACTACATTTTCAAAATTATTAGAAGAAGTAGCCAAATTAGGAATTCCACGTTTAAGATTTTTAACAAGCTATCCAAGCGACTTTAAAGATGAAGTTATCGATGTTATTGCAAAATATCCTAATATTATGAAATATTTGCATTTACCTATTCAATCAGGAAGTGATTCCATTTTAAAGGCGATGGGTAGAAGATATACTTCTGTACAATACTTAACTTTAGTAAATAAAATTAAAGAAAAGATACCAAATATGGCGTTTTCTACAGATATAATCGTCGGTTTCCCTAACGAAACTTACGAAGAATTTTTAGATACTGTAAAGATTTGTAATATCGTTGAATATACAAGTGCATTTACCTTTATTTATTCTCCAAGAAAAGGAACACCTGCTGCTAGACTTATCGATAATGTGACTTACGATGAAAAGGTAAAGAGATTTAAAGAATTAGTATCTAGTTTAGAAGTATCTTTTAATAAAAAAGCTAATGAAATGGTCGGTAAAACATATCCTTGTTTAGTTGAAGGCTATTCGAAAAAGAATGATAAGTTGCTATCTGGATATACTGAAAATATGAAGGTAGTTCATTTTAAAGGTGATAGTGATTTAATCGGAAAAATCGTAAATGTTAAAGTAACTGAAAGCCACCTTTATTCATTAGTCGGAGAATTAATTGATGAATAATAAAATAACTGAAGATATTAAGTTATTGAAAGAGGAAGTCTATAATAATCCTATCGTTTTAAATTACAAATATTATCTTAATCTCATCCAAAACGATCCTAAACTAAATAAGCTAGTTAAAGAGATGAAATTTTATAAAAAATGTAAAATGAGTGATGAAGATAAAGTAATATTTTTAAAATTAAAAGAAGAATATGACAATAATCCAATTATAAATAATTATAAAAATGCAAAAGAAGAATTGACTATATTTTTTGAAGAAATAAAAAAGGAGTTGGATTTAATATGATTTTTGCAATTGTTGGACCTACTGCAAGCCATAAATCAGATCTAGCTGATGAGTTATCGTTAATGTTTAATTGTGACATCATTAATTTTGATGCTTTTCAAGTTTATAAAGAACTTAATATAGGAAGTGCTAAACCTAGTAAAGAAGTTTTGAAAGATAAAAAATATAAGCTATATGATTTTATTTCTATTAATGAAGATTATGATGTTTCTAAATATCAAATAGATTGTAGAAGATTAATTGGGGATAATAAAAATCATATTTTAGTTGGTGGAACTGGGCTTTACTTAAAAGCAGCACTTTTCGATTATAAATTTTTAGAAGAAGCACCTATGCCTACTGATTATTTAAAAGATAAAACTAATGAAGAACTATATGAAATGTTAACTCAAATCGATAAAAGTGATGCGTTAAAAATAGGAAATAACAACAGGAAAAGATTATTGAGAGCCCTTTATATATATGATATTCATAAAATAAATAAAACTGATTTAAATCAAAATGGTAAAGAAAACATTTTGTATGATAACGTAATTTTTATCGGATTAAATCCTAATAGAGAAGATCTTTATAATAATATTAATAATAGAGTAGATAAGATGTTTGAATTAGGCTTAAAAAACGAAGTAGATGATTTGTTTTCTAGATTTGATAAAAATAGAAGAGGTTTACAAGCGATAGGCTATAAAGAATTTAATACAGATTTATCGCTAGAAGATATAAAAGAATTAATCAAAAAGAACACTAGAAAATATGCAAAAAGACAATTAACATTTTTTAAACATCAATTTAATATAAAATATTGGTTTAATACTCCTGAAGATGCTATAAAATATATAAAAGAACATTTAGAAGAATTTAAATAATGTGAGGTTAATTTATGGCAATGGAGAATATAAAAAAGATAGCTAAAAAAATAGGAATCGATGAAAAATATTTAGAGTTATATGGAAATTATAAAGCTAAAATTAACGATGATTTTTTTGATACATTAAAGAATAAAGAAGACGGAAAATTAGTATTAGTGACCGCTATTACTCCAACAAAAGCTGGTGAAGGAAAAACAACTGTTTCTATTTCTTTACTTGATGGACTCTATAAGATAAAAGAAAAAGCATTATTATGTTTAAGAGAACCATCTTTAGGTCCTGTATTTGGTTTAAAAGGTGGAGCGACAGGAGGAGGATTAGCTAAAGTTGAACCTAGTGAAGATATTAATCTTCATTTTACAGGGGATATGCATGCTTTAACTAGCTCAATTAATTTAATAAGTGCAATAATTGATAATCACATTTTTCAAGGAAATGAATTGAATATCAATCCTGATAAGATAGTTTGGAAAAGAGCTATCGATATGAATGATAGAGAATTGAGAAATATTCAAATAGGATTAGGTGCTAAAACAAATGGAATCACAAGAGATGATCATTTTGAGATTACCGTAGCTAGTGAACTCATGGCTATATTATGTATTTCTTCATCAAAGGAAGATTTTAAAAATAGAGTCAATAACATTTTAGTTGCCTATACATACAATGATGAACCAGTATATTTAAAACAATTAAATATAACTAATGCGATTATGAAATTAATGAATGATGCTTTAAAACCAAATCTAGTTCAAACATTAGAAAATAATCCTTGCTTAATTCATGGAGGTCCATTTGCTAATATTGCTCATGGATGCTCATCTTTAATCGCTACAAAGATGGCTTTAAAATTATCTCCAATAACTATAACTGAAGCAGGATTTGCAGCGGATTTAGGTGCAGAAAAGTTTTTAGATATCAAATGTAGAGTCGGCGGAATTAAACCATCTTGTGCAGTTTTAGTAGCTACAATTAGAGCTTTGAAAATGCATGGAGGAGAAAGTTTAGAAAATTTAAATAAAGAAAATTTGATCGCTTTAAAAGATGGCTTAAAAAATCTTGAGCAACATTATCTAAATTTAAGAAAATATGATATTCCTGTAGTTGTAGCAATCAACCATTTTGAAAGCGATACTGAAGATGAAATCAGTTTATTAACTAATTGGTTAAAACAATCAGGAATTGCATATGCTTTTGTTGATGGATTTTTAAAAGGTGGAGATGGATCAATTGATTTAGCTAGAAAAGTTATTGAAACACTAGAAACAAAAAGAAGTGATTATCATCCAATATATAAATTAGAAGATACTATTGAAAATAAAATAGAAAAGATTGCTAAAGAAATATATCGAGCAAAGGGTGTCGAATATAGTGATATTGCTAAAGAGCATATCGAACAAATCAATAAATTAAATAGAAGCAATTTAGTGGTATGTATGTCAAAAACTCCATTAAGTTTTTCTGATGATCCTAAATTAATCAACACTCCTAGAGATTTTATATTAAAAGTTAGTGATGTTAAATTATCTAATGGAGCAGGATTTATTGTTGTAATGTGTGGGAATGTCTTGACGATGCCAGGCCTTCCTAAAGTTCCGTCAGCTTGTAAAATGTAAATAAAAAATGACACAAATTGATGTGTCATTTTTATTATAAATAATTATTTTATTCAGTTACGTATGTCATAACGATATACATATAATTTTCTGTATCATCCGCGTAAGCTTCAGCAACTAATTTTATTTTTTTATTATTAATTGTTTTATAGAAACATTCGTTATCTTCATCTATTTCCCATCCGCTAGCCATTAAAAGTTCATAATAACTGACTAATTTATCATCATCGACATTACTATCGCCTATATATAATAAATCTATTCCGTCTTCACTTTCAACTTCTCCGCCTTTCATCCAATAGCCTTCTAGATTCATCCCGTTAGGTAAAGGAAGATTGGTTACATCATTATTTAAAAATGCTAACAAATCGTTATAATCATCTTCGCTATCAAATAACGATTTATCCCAAGAAGTGATAGAAGTATCAGTTTTAATATTGTCTTCATCGAAATTAAAAGTAGTTGTTCCAACATCACTAATTGTAATATATGTTGTATATTGACCATTTATATTAGTAATAATATATTGAGGATAACCAGAATAATCATATAATTGCATTGTAAGATTATCTACAGTTTCAGCACTAACTTCGAAAGGAACGATACTATCTAATTCATCATTTATGTTAGCTTTAACAGTGTAAGTTAAAGTTTCTTTATTGTAATCAAAAACATTTCTTGATAATTTCATTTCAGGGATTACTTTAGTAAATGTTTCTTCGTTAGTTTCTTGTCCATATGTATATGTAGTTTCTTCAGAAGCATCTAGGTTTTCATTAACATAGAAATATTTTCCTTCGCTAGTTTTGATAAGGTTATATGAATAAGTTTCGTCTTCTTCTTTATCTTCAATTGAATAAGTTATTTTATCGTTATTTAATTTTAAAGAAATAGTGCTAATTTCAGTTTCATTTACATAATTTTGAATATACATTGAATAGTTATGATTATTAACATTAGTTAAAAATTTTGTAAAAGCATCATCTTCAACTGTTGCATAAGGTTCATAAGCATATTTAAAATCGATATTAGTTCCTTTAGAAACGATAGTAGTATCGAATAAATATGTATATGATTTTGTGGTAGTTGTAAAATTTGCTGAAGCAGAAATACTTTCAATACCGTTTTTATTAAATTCAATAACAAATGAATCTAAATTTAATCCTGGTTGGCCGTATAATTGAGTTATAATTGCTTTACCGAATTCAGTTGTAAATTGATCAGAATTTAATGAGTATACATTCTTTTTACTTGTTGATGCTTTAAATAATGTAGTAAATGTTGAAGCATTTACATACGAAAATAAGTTTTTAAAACCCATTTCATCATATTTGCCAAAACCAGAATTGTTGTAGTTGATTTTGTATTTTTTAACTTCGTTATTTAAGTTTAATCTTCCGCTAGATGCGTATGTTACGTCATCTTCTTCTAAAGGATAGATAGTGTCACTAGTCTTTAAAGTATCTTTATTAACTGCATCGATTGATTGCGCATAGCCGTAAACTAAATATGTATAGTCGTTTTCATTGTGTTGAGATTCACTAATAAAATATTGTGTTTCTCCATCGATTGTTTCAGTGACGATTGAATCTAAAATATAACCTTGTTTTAATTCGTTAAAGAAACTATCAGTAATTGTTATTGTGTCGTCTTCTTTTTCTTTATCACCTCCATCATCTACATGTGAATCATTACATGAAAACAATAATAATGATGATAATGATAATGCTGCTATTTTTTTAATATTTTTCATTTTAATTTCCTCCAAAAAATAATTATAAAGGAAATCAATTCAAGAAGATATTAAAATAAAATTATTTTAATATAATTGTCTCTAAAATTTTAAAAGCTTTTAAAGCAACTTCATTACAAAACTTATAATATTCTTCAGCTCCGCCTTTAATTGTGTCGCTAACAGCTTTTATAAAGAAACATTCGATATTGTTTTTTAAACAAGTTAAGTAGATTCCAATAGACTCCATTTCACATATTGAAGCATTATATTCTTTATATATATCTTCTTTGACTTTAGAATCTGCAACAAAAATATTGTTACTAGCGCATGTAACCTTTAAAATAGATGGGAAATCATTATAAATTTCGTTAGAAATAGAAGAAGTAACATCGATGATAGGAACATTAAAATTTAGTTCTACATGAGTGTGAGGCAAACAATTATCAATTGGAGAAGTATCAAAACTTAAATCGACAATCTTATCGATAAATACGATGTCACTTAATGCTAAAGAGTGATTTAAAGAGCCGCAAGCTCCATAATTAAATATAAATTCTACTTTAAATTTAGTAATCAAATATTGAGTGCATGCAGCTGCTGCAATCTCTCCGATGCCTGAAAGAGAAATAAATAATTTTTTATTATTAATCTCATAATAATATGTTGTATAAGGTTTCTTATATATCCTTTTTGGTTTATATTTAAAGTTAAATAAACTTGTAAATTCGTTTGTAGTAGCGACAACTATCCCAATTCTTTCCATATTTCTTTACCCTAATAAAATGACAAATGTACTAATGAGTATACCTAAAATAATGTATAAAAACGAATATTTAGATTTGTGTTTATAATATATTTGAGGAAGTAATTCAATAAATAAAACATAAAGTAAACTACCTGAACTAATTGAAAATATAATAGCATTAAACAATTCGTTATTGTTGAAGTTAATAAAGTAACCTAATAAAGAAAATAAGAATGCAGGTAACGATGATAATATAGTCATTAATATTGAAAAACGATATGATTTATCGGATGAAATGAAGCTATTACACATACTGTAACCTATAAAAAGATTATGTATAAATAAAGCTATAGAAAAAGTGATGCCGCTGACTGGAATATTATTAGAATTTAAGTTTAAAAATATAGTACCTAAGCTTAATCCTTCAGGAATATTGTGTATTGAAATGGCTCCTAAAAATATTAAGGCACCAATTAAATTTGACTTAGAATTCTTAATGATTTCAGTTGTATGAGCATGGTCTTCACAAGCTTCATCATCTTCTCTATCATGTTCATGGTGATGAGATATCTTATGTAATAATTCATGTAACACAAAAAATAATAACCCAATCACTAATGTTAAAGATAAAGAAATTAAAGTTCCGTATATCGGATTTTCAAATTGAGATTTAAATGAATCGATCCCTTCAGGAATAATTTCAATAAAAAGTAAACTAATAATTGCTCCAACAGAGAAATTTTGCAATAAAGACTCTATTTCTTTATTAAAATTCTTACTAACTTTTGATAATAACGCCCCTAAACATGTAGCGACAATAGTTCCAAATATCGAAAATATAAAATAATAAATCATGCTCTATATTATATATATTTGATTAAACAAGTAAAAGTTAATTGATATTTTAATATATAGTTTTGCAAAAAATGATTAAAAGTTTAATAATAAATATATATGCAAAATTATACGATTTACTCAATAGAAGATGATATTCAAATCGCTACAGTAATCAATAAGACATTAACTAAAGAAGGTTATAATGTTTTAACATTTTATGATGCAGAAAGTTTTTTAGAAGAATTTAAAAAGAATAAACCTAATATGATTTTATTAGATTTGATGCTTCCCAAAATGCAAGGTATCGAACTTTTAAGTTTAATTAGAAAAGAAAAAGAAAATAATAATATTGTAGTAATTATAATAAGTGCTAAAGAAACGTTAGAAGATAAAATTAATGGATTAGATTGTGGAGCTGATGATTATATTGTTAAACCATTTGATTTAAGCGAATTAAGAAGTAGAATCAACGCTCATATTAGAAGACAAAATAACATCAGCACTAATAATGAAGATATAAATATCAATAATTATAAGATTTCTATTAGAAAAGAAGAGGTTTTTAATAAGAATATTAAAGTAGATTTAACAAGAACTGAATTTAAAATATTATTAAAATTAGTTTTATCTAGAGGAAAAATAGTATCTAGAAATGAATTATTTGAAGTTTGTAATTTAAAAGATAGTGCCACAAATAGTAGAACTATCGATATGCACATTAAATCACTTAGAAATAAAATGAATGATAAAGATAATAAATTTATCAAAACAATTTATGGAAAAGGTTACATTGTAGAGTAATTTAATGAATACTAAAAAATTTTTAAATTGTTTAATCGGTTACTCTATTAGTTTTTTTATATTAATATTTTTAAGTTTGAGTATATCTTTTTTTACATATGAAAAAGAGATGTTCAATGAACTTGATAGAATTGAAGATGAAATAGTGCTTAATTTAGATAATGGTAAAGAATTAGATGGGTTAATCAACTATTATTCTAATAGTGATTCAATTAGAATCAGCGTATTTTCTAATAGTGAAAAAGCAATTAAATACGACACTAAAAATAAAGTAATCATCGAAGGAGATTATAATTATTTTTACGAACTGAAAGATCAAGAAATAATAAGATATTCAACTTATTTAAATATTGATGTATCTATGAAAGTATATAATTTAAGTAAATATGATTATTTAATTAGAATTGAAAAACGAATAGAAAATACATTTTTTGTTTTAAAATATTGCTATATATTTATACCTTTAATAAGTGCCGCAATAATGATTGTATTCATAATATTAATGTATAAATACTATAAAAAAACCTTTATACCTTTAAAGAATCAAATTAGGAAATTAAATAACGTAATAGGAGAAAAGAAAAATATAAACGATTTTGAATCTGATTCAATTTTGTTAAGTGATTCAATACGTAAATCAAGAAAAGAGATTGAAAAGATACTTAAAGATAAAGAAGATTACGCTTCTCAACTAAATTTTATATTAGATTCGATTGAGCAAGGAATGATCGTTTTATCTAATACAAATGAAACGTTGATATTTAATAAAAAAGCATTAGAAGTATTTTCTTTATCTAACGGAGATAAAAGTAAAGTAGAAAGTGTCTATAACAATATTGAAATATATAAATTAATTAAAATTGCCACTAGACTTAATTCTAGTGCTCAAGATTATGTTCAAATTGATTCTAGAATTTATGAATGTGAAGTGTTTCCTATATATTTTTCTTGGATCAAGAAAAATGATAAGCCAGGAGTATCTATATTATTAATCGATGTAACTGATGAATATAATACTAAAAAGATGAAAGAGGAATTCTTTGCTAATGTCGCTCATGAAATTAAATCGCCTTTAACGACTATTTTAGGTTATCAAGAGATGATAAAAGATAAAATAATTACTAGTGAAGAAGAGATTAATGAAGCTAATGTAATAACAATTAAAGAAGCTCATAGACTAAAAGATATCGTATCAAATATGTTAGGTTTATCTTCTATTGAAAAGAATGAACTTAGAAGTATTGAAAAAATAAATTTAAAAACAGGAATAGAAGAAATAATCGAAAGTGAAGAACACAAAATAAAAGAAAAGAAAATTAAAGTTATATTGAATTTAAAATCTTATATTTTGAAAATGAATAAACAAGATTTTGATATCGTTTTTAGAAATATTATTGAAAATGCTATTAAATACAATAAAGAAAAAGGATTTATAAAAATTATAATCGACGATAAAAATGATGAGATATCTATAGAAGATAGCGGTATCGGTATTGAAGAAGAATACTTAAATAGAATCTTTGAAAGGTTCTTTAGAATTAATAAAGCTAGAAGTTTAAAAGATGGAACTGGATTAGGATTAGCATTAGTTAAACACACTTGTTTGTACTATGATTTTAAAATAAGTGTCATATCTACAATTGATAAAGGAACTAAATTTACCATTAAATTTAAATAAAAAAATTTACAATTGTAAAAATTAATATTTTCTTAATATTGCCGATACAATCGACAAAATAGTAATTTTTAAGTACTTAAAAAAAATAAATTGTAAAAAAATACTTGAAATTGGAAGCGCTTACATTCATACTTTAATTAAGGATTAAATCCAACAATAAACTGAATGGAGGAATAATAATGAAAAAAATTAAAGGTTTATTATTGACATCAGTTGCATTATTAGGAGCAACTGGAGCGTTATCTTCTTGTGGTGGAGACACTGAAGTTATCGGAGAAGATGTTAGAAAAATTGTTGCAGAATGTGAAACATTGACTCGTGATGAGCTTTTCACAAAAGCAGCTAATGAAATTCAAGGTGGGACATTAAAATTTATTGGTACATCATCAAGATTTAAAAAAGCTATCGATGGATTCAAAGCTGAATTAACTAAAAAGAATGCTGCTTGTGCAAATATGGAAATCACTAAAGATTCTACAGTTGACGGTCAAATCTATACAAAACTTGTCACTGAAATTGAATCAGGTGTCACAAACGGATACGATGGTGCTTTAGTACAAGATGGTTTCCAACTTCAATATAAAGCATTAGATAAGAATTTATTTGTTAACTACATCCCTAAAGAATGGAAAGAAGCAAATGATACAAATGAAAGTTTAAATGGCAATCCATTCTCACTTCAATATAATATGAAGACATTCATGTATAACAATACAGGTGATTTAAAGATTGATAACTGCTGGGATATTTGTGCTCCTTCTATGAAGGGCAAAGTCCAAACAATGGATCCAAGAAATGAAAACGTCAACATGGACTGGTTAATCATGTTAACTCAAGATAAATGGTGTGATGTATTAAAAGCAGCTTTTGAAGATTCAACAAATGACGCTAAAGATTCAATTAAATTAAGCGATTTTGAAAAATATGGTGAGAAACAAAAATATGCATATGCTTTCATGGATGCTTATTTAAGAAATTCAGTATTCAATGCTGACGATGGTGCTGCTAGAGATAATTTAGTTAAAACAAAAGACAATGCAGGATGGATCGTCTATTCAAAGATCGCTTCAATTCAAGAAACAGAAAGCGTTTCAAAGAAAAATATTACAATTGCTGCATTAGGAAACGAAAATACAGACGGATCAACAGCTACTATGAAAATGAAAGGATTTGGAGGATTCATGTATAAACATTACCTTCAAGTTATGCCAAGAGCTCAACATCCATATACAGTCTGTGCATTTATTAACTACTTATCAACAACAAAAGAAGGTTATGCTGGTTGGGCAAGTGATATTGGTGACTACCCATCAATGCCTTCAATCAATGTTAATAGAACAAAATATGGACACGGAACATTAGCAGGTGGAACATTCACTCAAGATGATTCTGGTGAAAACGTATTCCCAGCATTAAATGATCCTGCTTCAACATGGTGGGAAAGTTCAACAGGTGGTAATGTTATTATTGAAGAACCATCATACATCGTCACAAAATATGGCGAAGTTATGACTTTCATCAATAGTGTTATCAATGCTTAATAGTTCTAACTAATTATTGTAATTTAATATGCAAGGCTATTAACGCCTTGCATATTTACTTAAAAAAAGAGAAAGGAAAACATATGATACCTGCAATTATATTTATTGTGATAATGGTTTTATTAGTAGGTTTAGGGTGTTTTCTAATTGCATTTCTTGGAGAAAAAAAACGTAAATTAGCTGCAGAAAAAGTTGATTTCGTTGGAAGTGAAGAAGTTAAATTAGAAAAACCTAAACACACATTTTCAAAATGGTTAAATCAAGGTAAAACGTGGTTTGGAATGCCTTCAAATAGCATTCTTTTAATTTTTGGAATCGTGTTATTAGTATTGACTGTTGTACCTTTATTTTCAGTTATTATTCAAACGTTTACAGTAAGTGATATGGATAGAATCTTCATACCTGGATCGAAGGTAGGAGATTTCACTTTATATCACTGGACTAGATTATTCGCTAATGGTGAAGAAAGTAAAAATAACTTCTATATTCCTTTATGGAATTCTTTATGGACAAGTGTTTTAGCTTGTTTCTTCGCTATTTTATTTGGTGGCGTAGTTGCATATTTAATCACTAGAACAAATATGCCATTTAAAAAATTCTTATCATCAGTATTTATTTTCCCTTATATTATGCCTCAATGGACACTCGCATTATTCTGGAAAAATATCTTTACATCTACAGCATGTAGTGTAAATAGTTATACAGGTGAGTTACAAGCTTTAACTGGATTAGTTACTCCTGAATGGCTAGTTTATGGAGGGCTTCCTATCGCTATCGTTTTAGGATTGCATTACGCTCCATTCGCTTATATTTTAATCGGTGGCGTATTACGTAATATGGATGCTAACTTAGAAGAAGCAGCAACTATTTTAAATACTCCTAAATGGAAAATATTTACTCATATCACATTACCAATTTTAAAACCAGCTATATTATCAACTGTATTATTAGTTTTTAGCTCGGCAATGAGTTCATATCCTATCGCAGTTACATTAGGAAAACCCATAAAATTTAATGTTTTAGCAACTCAAATGCAATCTTACTTAAATTCAGGTACAGGTATCGATAAAGGTATCGGTAACATATGTTCTTTAGTTCTTATCGTAATTGGTGTATTAATTTTAACGATGAACCAAGTTTCAACTGGTAGTAGAAAACAATATACAACTGTCAGTGGTAAATCAGGTCAAATTAGCAAAGTTAACTTAGGAAAAGTCGGTAAGTGGATCGTAGCTACCATTTTAACAATTATCGTCGTCTTCTTCTGTATCGGACCAATGGTAAGTTTTGCATTAGAATCATTATTACCAAATTCAGGTGACTTCAGTAGTGGGTTAACTTTAAGATGGTGGACATCTAAGACTGAGTTAAGAAACGGTTATAAAGGTATGATTTATAATAAAGAAATCTGGGTTGCATTAGGACAATCAATCGGATTGAGCGTATGTTGTAGCTTATTAGCTGGAACAATCGGTTTACTTATCGGATACGCAGTCAGCAAGAAAAGAAAATCAAAATTTGCTCAAGCGGTTAATGGTTTAGCTTTCTTACCTTACTTATTACCATCAATTTCGATGAGTGCTATATTCTTTGCATTCACTAGTAAAATTTCATGGTTATATTCAGCTCCATTCTTAGTTTGTGTAATCGTCGGTGTCATCAAATACATCCCATTTGCAAGTAGAAGCAGTTTAAACGCTATGCTTCAATTATCAAATGAGATAGAAGAAGCTGCGATGATTCAAAACATCAACTGGGGTAAAAGAATGGTTAGAATCGTCTTCCCAATTCAAAAGAGTAGCTTCTTAAGTGGTTATTTACTTCCATTTATTAGTTGTATGAGAGAGTTGAGCTTATTTATTTTAATCGCTCCAACAGGATTATTATTAACAACTCTCATGTTCCAACTTGGAGAGACAGGTTTACCAGCTTTAGAAAATGCTGCAAACTTAATATTAGTTGTTGTTATCTTATTATTTAATTTCATTATTAATAAGGTTACAGGTGCAAGTTTAGATAAAGGTATCGGAGGATAAAAATATGCCTAAAATCGTATTAGAAAATGTTACAAAAAGATGGGGTGAATATTACGCAGTTGACAATTTAAACCTCGTTATAGATGATCGTAGTTTTATTACACTTCTTGGACCTTCAGGATGTGGTAAAACAACTACATTAAGAATGATTGCTGGACTTGAAACTCCAACAAGTGGAAAGATTACTATCAATGATCAAGTTGTATTTGATAGTGAAACTGGAGTCAATATTCCAGCTAGTAAAAGAAAAGTTGGTTTCTTATTTCAAAACTATGCTTTATGGCCACATATGACTGTCTATAAAAACATTTGCTTCGGACTTCAAAATGTCAAAGAAGAAATGCCAATATTAGTCAGTGAATATGTTAAATATAAAAGATTATCTGAAGTGATGAATGAGTATAAATTAATTAAAAAATTACTCAAAGAATCAGTTAATAAAAAAGGTCAAATCGAAAAAAATAAAGCTTTGTTAGCTATCGTAGATGAATTTAAAATTTCGATGTATGCTGCTAAAGAAATATATGATTTATCTCTTGAAAAGTATGAAGGTGAAGATGCTGAAAAAGTTGCTTTTGAAGCAGGAGAGAAATTTAAAGACAAAGCAGATAAGATTTTAGAAGCTAACGAAAATAAAGGATTCGATATCGATAGTGAAGGATATTTACTTAAAGATGGTAAAAGAATCAACAAAGTTAGAAAACTTGATAAAGAAGAGATTGATTTAAAAATTAGATACGTCTCTAGAGTTGTTAAAATCGGTGAATTTATGGATAGGTATCCTAGTGAACTTAGCGGAGGACAACAACAACGTGTCGCTATCGCTAGAACTTTAGCACCTGGACCAAAAGTATTATTCATGGATGAACCTTTATCTAACCTCGATGCTAAGTTAAGATTAGAGATGAGAAGCGAACTTAAACGTTTGCATCTCGATACTAATGCAACATTTGTATATGTCACTCACGATCAACTTGAAGCTATGACTTTAGCTACTAAGATTTGTTTGATAAATAACGGTGTTTTACAACAATATGATGCTCCACTTGATGTTTATAAAAAGCCAGCAAACTTATTCGTAGCTGATTTTGTCGGTAATCCTAGCATTAATTTCATTGAAACAAAAGATGCTAAACAAGATGAAAAAGGCAATATTTCATTTAAGATTTTTGATGATGTAAGTGCTGAATTAATCTTAAATAAAGAGATCGATTTAGAAGCTTATAAAAAAGAAAGAGATGAAGAAATCGCTAAGGAAAACGAATTAAAAGAATCTTTAAAACATAATAAAAAATATGTTGAAAAAGGTAATAAAGATAAAGAATTTAAATATAATGTTCAAAGAATTTCTTCTTCAATTGACGAAGAAGAAAGCAAGAATGTTGAATTTGTTTTAGGTGTTAGACCAGAGTTTGTAAAATTAGAAAACGACGCTAAATTAGAAGGTGAAATTTATAGCGCTTTACCTAGTGGAATGGAAACTACAGTCAAAACTAAAGTTGGTAGTGACTACTTATTAACTGGTGTTATTTTCGGAGGAGTCGATTATAAAATCAACGCTAAGGCAAAGGTTAAATTCTTTGGAAATGAAATTATGTTATTTGATAAATTAACTGGTAAATTGATAGGTGAAGGTGAATTAAAAATCAAATAATTAAATTAAAATTATGAAGGTCTAGTTATATCTAGACCTTTTAATTTGCTTTTTAACTATCAATAATGTTTTATTTAATATATAATATTAAAATTGTATTAATAATTAAGTATTTTACTTTTAAATTTTAAATTTATAAGTAGAATAACATGGTTTTAGGAGGAGTAAGGATGAAAAAAGGAAAGTTAAAAAGTGTATTGGCTTTATCTTCAGCGTTACTTTGCGGATTTACTAGTTTAGGAGGAGTATCTTTAATATCCTCATGCAGCATTAGTTCAAAGGGATGCTTATATATTGATAGTGAGCCTACTCAAACTACTTATGCAGTTGGTGATACTTTTTCAGCTAAAGGTTTAACTGTATATGGCAAACAAATAGTAAACGGTTATTTAAGCAATACTGATAGTACATTGATTGAAGATTATACTACGTCTATTAAAGATGGTAGCGTTCTTGAAAATGAAGGTGAATTTGATGTTATTGTCTCTAGAAAAGGTTACGGTTCAGCTAGTTTTAAAATTTATGTCGGAAATGTCGAAGTTAAAAAGTTAGTTTTAAGACAAATGCCTAGAAAATTAAGTTATAAGGTCGGCGATAAATTTAATACTAACGGCTTATCTTTAGCTATTGCTACTTATAAAGGAGATACTGAAGTTGGGAGTGGTGTTACTTTAGTCGATGGTCAATATTCTTTAAGTATCAAAAATGGTGAAAAATTAAATACAGAAGGAAGTTACTTAGTTGAATGTTATAAAGAAGGATACCAATCAGTTTACTTCACAATCAGTGTTTTAACGGAAAATACTTCATTAAGTACAATTATGACTAAGTTAGTTAATAGCCATAACTACGAATTAGAAATTTATAATACTGTTGCAACTACAGTTAATGAATACGGATTCCATTATAAAGAAATTATCAATAGCGATTATTTTAATAAGATTACTTATAAAAAATCTGCTGCTGATGAAGATGAAGAAGATAGAGGCTTATCAGAAGAGAGCAATATCGCTTATGTAAACTACGATAAAGGTGTTTATCAAGTCGATTTAACTCAACAAGATAGTGAAGGAAATCCAAAACCTGGAAAAGTATTATCTGGAGAAACTAAATGGTATAAAGCAGATTTAGTTACCAACTTAGAAGCATTTAAAAATGTAGATATTCCTACAACTACAAGAAATGGTAAATTTATCGTTGAAGTAGTTTTAGATAGAGATGAAGTTGAAGCTAATATTGGTCAAACAACTGAAACTTGGACTAACTCAATTGCTAATAATCCATTTGCTGCAGCATTCTTAACAGTATGTGGATGGAGCGATTCTTTAATTTCAATTTTAACTACAATAGAAATTGAAACAGACGGTCAAACATATCTTAATTTGAAAGGTAACTTAGGTGGATACGGATACACAACATTAAATGTTTCTAGTATCGGTAACGCTTCAAGTGATGTTTTAGATGTATATATGCAAAACACTTCAAGAACATTTGATACAACGATCGATGATTGTGTTAAAACTCCTAAATTATTAGAATTATTTACTGGTAAATTACATAATTATACAATTACTTTAAGTGGATCTTTAAGTGATGGAACAACATTTACATATTACAATATCTACTTTGGAGATAACTTTATATGGTTTGAGCCTTCATCCTATTATAGAAGCTTATATTATCAAGCTTATCAAAAGATACCATTCTCAAGTGGATATATCGCTGTAAATACTCCTAATGATAAATTAAAAGATATGTTCGGTCAAAAAGATGGCGAAGAAAGTAGGGAAGTATATACTGAAGACGGAACTGGAGTCTATTCAATTTGTGCTATTCCAAGTTATGATAGTACGAATAAAGTATTTACAGATACTATCGAATTTACAACAGAAAAAGTTGATTTAGTTTCTTATAAAGATTCAACAGGGAAGAGTGTTGCTGTCGATCCAAAAGACTTTACTCAATATGAATATGAGTCAATGCCAACAAGCGAAGATGATTCCTCGTTATCTTACTCATTTATATTTGAAGATATCGCTTGTTTATTAGATAGTTCTTTAACTCCAAATTACGCTAATACATGGTTCTTAGAAACTAGATTATCAACTGATACTGCTCCATTTATTATCAGTTATGATCCTACTGTTTTAAAGATATTAGGAACAGCTTTATTAGGTAGTGAATATAATCAATATAAAAATCAATTTAATAGTGCTGTCATCTCTCCAACATACGAGATTGATGAAACTACTAACGAAGTTACTAAAGTAACAAATCTTGAATTATGGTGCTTAAATATGAATACATATAGAGGTTACGCTTCTAAGATCGGTTCAATTAAAGAAACAAGCTTACCAGAAATTGTTACTACAGCATTAACTGATAATGGAATTACATTATAAGGAGGAGATAGAGTATGAATAAAAAATTTGGATATTTATTACTAGGATTAGGCGCTTTATCCTTCATGGTGAGCGGAGCTGATTTAAATAGCGAAATTCCTGAATATAAAAATGAAAATACTACATATTTATTAACTATCGATAATTCTTTATGTGGTAATGATGAAGCTGTTAAAGAATCTCAAGATACTATATTAACTAGATTAAGAGCTAAATTAGGTTTTAAATTCACAGTTAAAGATCAATATACTCACGCTAGTAACATCATTAAAATCACTGCTAATAGTTCATTAGAAGATGAAATTAAAAGTGTTCCTGGTATTAGTAAAGTCAACGAAGACCAAATGTATAGATTTGGTGAAGTTGGTCAATCTACTAACGAATCCGATTTAGAAGAAGGATATGTCGTCAATCCTTTAGGATATGATGAACTTGATGATAAAGATAAAGAAACTTACGAATTAAAAGATGAACAAAAGATAAACTACAGTGCTCAAAGTATGAACGCTCCTACAAATAGTGAAGAATCTAACTTAGGAAAAGGTACTGTTATTGCGATTCTTGATGCTTCATTCATGATTGATCACACTTGGTTTCAAGATTTAAAAGATGACGGAAGTTTAAGACTTACAAAATCTAAGATGAAAGAGATTCAAGATAGTGGTCAACTTCATGGAACTGCAAAAACCGGAATCGAACAAGGAAAATTAGGTTCTACTTATAAAGATAATAAGATTCCTTTCTATTATGATTACGGAGGAGATAGCTTACATAATAATCAAAACGATTATGATGTCTTAAGCAGATGGGATACTCACGGAACTCACGTTGCAGGTATCGCTGGAGCTAATGGTGCTGATTATAAAGGTATCGCTCCTAACGCTCAACTTGTTTTAATGAAAGTCTTTAGAGAAACTATTACTACAAGTGGTGGATTAACTGCAGGTTCAGTCGGTGCTTTAGATTCTGATATCCTTGAAGCGCTTGATGATTGTATCGTTTTAGGAGTCGATGGAGTCAATATGTCATTAGGATCAGATCTTGATGACTTTAGCAATAGATCTTCTTCGATGGATGCATTTAAAACATTAAAAGAAAATGGATGTTACGTCGCAATAAGTGCTGGTAACGATGGTAAAGAAAACTATTCATCAATGGGTCCATATAGCAACTGGACAACAAGCATGGTTGAAACTGGTGTTTTAGGAAGCTACGCTAACGATGAATCTTCAATGATAGTCGCTGCTACAACTTTAGAGAAAAACTACTATGAAAATGCATTAATTATTAAGACTAAAGATGGTGGATCTCAACCAGTAAGTTATAAAGATGAGGCTAAAACCGCTAAATCTCCTAACGAGACTCCTGATGATTTAAAATTTGAAGCATTGATTGAAAAATATGGTGAAAATCTTGAATATTGTTATATCGGTGGATATACAGGTGCAGAGAGTGATGAAATTTTAGGTAGTAGTGGTGCTTATAGCAAATTTGTTGAAAATTATAATAAAGTTGCTGAAAAAAAAGGATTACCTAAGTTTGATCCAAGTAATAAAGTAGCTGTTGTTGATAGAGGTGATATCTCGTTCTCAGTAAAAGCAAAAGCTGCAAAAGAAGCAGGATTTGCTGGCTTAGTTGTCGTTAATAATGATCCTACAGCATTAGAATTTAATTTCTCAATGGCTTGGGGGGATTCAACTGGATACACTTATCCTGAAATTCCTGTCGTTTTCGTATTAAATAGAGATAAAACATATTTCACATCAAATATTGATTATGATACTGGTGTAGGTAGTTTATCTATCGCTAAAAAGAAAATGGAAGATAACCCAGATAAATTACAAGTTGCTAACTATTCTAGTGAAGGTGCTACATACGATTTACGTATGAATCCAGATATCAGTGCTCCAGGAAGCAATGTCTTAAGTTGTGTTCCAGGATTAGCAAAAACTGATGAACAATATTCTGGAAGATTATCTTATTACGATAAAGCTTGGGCATACTATAATGGTACAAGTATGGCTGCACCTAACTTAACTGGTGCTAACGCTTTAGTTTTAAGTGATTTAACTGAAGGAAAGAGCGAAGTTGAAAGAAAAGAAATAGCTAAGACACTCGCTATGAGAGAAATGTCTACAGCTACTCAATACTCATACCAAAACACTAAAGTTGTCGATAAACTTACTGGTGCAACTGAAAATGATGGTGTAGAAGCAAATTATTCTCCTAGAAGACAAGGTGCTGGTGTTATCAATGTTAAAAAAGCTATTGAAAGCAACGTTTATTTAGAAGGATTAAAAGTTAATCAAGACGGATCATTTAACGAAAATAACGGCATTGAAAAAGCTAAAGTTGAATTAAAGAACAATGATTTAATTTCTGAAGGTAATATTTCAATTAAATTCTTAGCTCATAATGAATCAAGTGAAGATGTTACTTACCAAGTTAAATTAAATGTTATAAAACCATATGTTACAAAATATTATAATTTTGATAACCATAAAGATGAAGCTAAGTCTTTAGAAGAACATACAGAACCAACTAGACAAGCAGATTATGAATATGAAGATTATGAATTCCAAACAACAAAAGATGAATTAATTCATGAAAAAGTTGTTTCAACAGTAACTGTAAAAGCTAATGGTACTACAACAGTTTCAGTAGAAGACTCTTTAAGCGAAGATGAAAAGAAAGCTATTGAAGGTACATTTGAAAATGGTACATATTTAGAAGGGTATGTAACATTAACTCCAGTAGAAGAAAGTAAAAAAGATGAAACTTTATCTATTCCTTATATGGGATTCTACGGAAATTATGCTGATGCTCCTGCTATTGAAGAATTTGATTTTGCTAGAGATAGTGAAGATAGCGATGGAAATAAGATCTTCTATCCAAGTGATTTAGTAAATTACGTCGGTCAAAATACTTCGTTATCATTATCTAAGATGGATGTAAGTTCAACAATTTGCGGAATGGATTACGATACTTACTATAGTTTAAAAGCATCAAACGATGTTTTAACAAATAAAGGTAACGTTAAAAACGCAAGCCACGTCGTAACTTACAATAAAGAAACAAATACAATCTACGCTGGAGGAAGCGATAGCGAAGTTTTATATCTTCAAGCATTTGTTTTAAGAAGTATCTCCTCTAACTCGATCACTATTAAAAATAGTAGTGGAAAGACAGTGAGTACAATCGGTGATAGCGCATTTAGCGATGTTATCAGCAATACAAATTACTTATATAAATCACATGTTTCTAGTAACTATATTAATAGCGGTGTCATCTGCCATAGAGCAAGTGCTTACATTCCTTTATATCAAGGAAACAATAAGAATTTAAAATTAGTTGATGGAAATTACACAATTGAAATGAGCTTTACAGTTTTAGGTACTGGTACAGTTCAAACTAAAAAATTCAATTTAGTTATCGATTCATTAACTCCTTCATTACAATCTAGAACAACTATCACAAAAGATGGTGAAGAATATGTAAGACTTAAATATAAAGAAACTTACATGACTAGAAGCAATCATAGTGGAACAACTGTAGTTGCAGTTAATGGTGGTTTCGTAAATTGCGATATTACAGAATATGCTGAAGGATACTATATCGATTTCAAACTTAAAGATGCATTAGAATATGCTGAAGATGGTAAAGTTTCTGTCACAGTTACTGATGGTAGTGGTAATAAGATATTCGACATGTTCTACTTAAATAATGAAAATAAGTATGATTTGCTTGTTGAATCAACAAAACTTGTCCCTGGATCAACATTCAATGTATCAGTTCAAGATAACGAAGAAGATTTAGAAAACGGATATGATTTTAGTAGAACTTATAGCGTCACCCCATACGATTATGCTGGTAAAACTATCAGTGAATCTAATTTTGATACATATAAAGTTTCATTAACATTTTATGATGCTATCGATGCAGATTCTGTAATAGTTTTAGATAAATCAGGCAATGAATTAGTATATAAAGTAACTGAAAAATCTACATTAACATTTGAAGTTACAGGTAGAAAGTTCACTGTTAAATTTAAAAATGGTGAAGGAATTACTCCAACTTCTACTAAAAATATGGGAATGATTTTAGGATTATCAATCGGTATTCCTGGAGGAGTTATCGTAATTGGAGGAGCTCTCGTTGCTTACTTCATCTTAAAAGCTAGAAAAAAGACTACAAAATAGTTTTTAAAAAATGTAAAATAATAGAGCCTTAATAGGCTCTTTTATTTTTATGAAGAATAAGAAAGTGATAACATTTAGATATTTTGTTCCTTATATTGTAAGGTTTTTAGTGTTGGGAGCAATTTTATCTTTTATTACAATTATTACTTATTATTTTTCTCAAGGTATGGAAAAAAGTATAGTCGCTTTATTAAATGGCTTAACTATATCGTCAGCATTCGGTTTATTCTTAACTTTATTTGCTTTTTTACACCTCAATGGTTATTTAAATTTCTTTGTTTACGGATTTTCTAGTTTTACTAGCTTATTTTCGAAAAATAGTGAAAGAAAATATAAGGATTTAAATACTTATAATGAGTTAAAAAAAGTAGAAAAACACGGAAAAACACATTATTATTTAGGCTATTTATTCGCTACCTTAATATTTATTATTATCTTAATTATTGTTTATTTTATTATTCAATATTAAATTTTCATTAAGATTTTAATAAATTTAGTGTTTAAATATATACTTTAGTATATATTTGTTTTGTTAAAATTTTAAATGTAATTTGGAGGAATATGCATATGAAAAGAAAAAAAGGATTAATGCTAACATTATGTGCGTTAAGTTTAGTAGCAGTTCCATTATCGGTTAGTTTGTCTAGTTGTGATGGTGGCGGAGAAAAACAAGACGAAAAAACATATGTTAAATCATGGAAATTCGTTGTAAGTCAAAACGGAACATCATCGGACTCTAACCCAACTGAAGCAACAGGATATATCGATGAATCAGCAACAATTATTTGTTCTGTTTTATCAAATACTACAAATACTACAGGCTTTGCAGGTAAGTACGAGTTTAGTTCGGATAACGAGGAAGTCGCTGATGTATCTTTAGAAGGTGTTGTAAGTTTCCTTAAAACAGGTACAGCTACAATCACTATTAAATGTACGAATATGGTTGAAGGATCTAAAGATACAACAAAATCTGTAACCTTTACTGTTAAAGAAAATCGTTACGCAACTGGATTACAATCATTTGCCGCAGGGAGTTATTACGAAAAATTAGAGATTTTAGGAAAACTTGAAAATTACGCAATTAACAACCATTTAACTGGTTTAACATTATTTGAAAACGGTGGAAAAATGGTTACATCAAAACGTATCAATATTCCTACAAAGAACGATACCTATATTCCTGGATTTGGATTTGGTGTATTAAGTGATGGTGATTTATTGAATAACGAAGGTAAAAACGAAGATGAAAATGGCAAAACAATAACATCTAGTGAAAGCTGGACAAGTGATTATAAAGACTACTACCATTCAGCAATCGGAACTGGAGCAACTAACCTTTGTTATTTAGATGATCAAGGTAGTGTCACTAGTGATTTATATGGTTATATCTCATCTGGATTATACGGAACTCAATTAAATTCAACTAAAGATGGTTATGAATGGGTCAACTATTTAGCTAAAGATACAAGCTCAATGACTAACTTATTGGCTAATAATAGAACAGGTAACCCAATTCCAGTTTCTTATAATAGTGCAGATTACTTAGATTCAGATGGAAATGTCGATTCTAGTAAAGTTACAGAATTGGATCCTAAATCAGGTAGTGGATTATTCTCAAGTTATAAAATTTATGTAAAAACTGGAAAAGATGGTGGAGTTAAATATTCAACATTAAGTACAAATAGCGAAGTTTCGGCATTTAATAATAGAGAACTTGTAATCGACGATTATATTACTGCATATAAAAACCTTTTAACTAAGAAAAACGGCTACTATAGAGGCTCTGAAATGACATCATTAACAAGTACTGGTACTTTAAAAGGTGCATTTGGTTACTATCAAGCTAGTGGAAGTGGATATAACGAAACTGCATGGAAGAATGTCGGTCTTAAAAAAGGTAAAGATTCTAACGGTGAATATTTATTATTTACATTAGTTAATCCAACAACTCCATTCTATGCAAAATATTCATTATCAAGTAATTTAGTATCTCCAATTCCTCAAGAATTTTTAGATTTAATGTCAGATGATAGTGGTGTTCCATCATATTATTTAAAAGGTGGAAGTAAATTTGAAAATATTTGCGATACTTATTTGTCACTTGGTCCTTATAATTGTGAAGTCTTTGATGCAAATGGTGAAAAGAAAGCTATTATTTATAAAAAGAATGATAACTATCAAGCAATTCAACCTGGGAAATACGCTAAAATTCCTGGAATTTATATGACTATGTTAGATAGCAGTAACGATGCTGATTTATATGTTAAACAATTTAAATTAGGATATTTAGATACAGCTTCATTAACAAAAAATACTCTTAACGAAACTATTAAAAACGCTGGTAAGAGTCTTAAAACAGTCGGTGATTCCACATTTAAATTAAATATTAATAGTTGTACTAAAGATATGTGGGTTAGTTTATTTGGTGAAAAAGGAAGCGTCTACCAAAATAGTACTTCAAGTTATTGGGATACAAAACCTTGGATGAGTAACAGTAACTTCTTGAATGCTATTTCATTCTCAATTGATAGAAAGACATACGCTGAAGAAAGAGGAAATAACCCTTCAGTAAGTTACTTCTCAGATGCATATCAATGGGACCCAGAAGGATATGAAGCAAGTGAACATAACACTGTCTCTTCTTATAACGGAACAAGTTACCATAAAGAAAACTTAACTAATTTCTATGGTGAAAAGTACGAAGAAAATTACGGTTACAATAGAGAAGCTGCAGTTCAATTATTTAGAACAGCAATTAACGAAATGGTAAGTAAAGGTGAAATTACTCTTCCATGTACTGCAACTATTAAAATCAACTGGATGAATACTGGTGAAGCTAAAGAGTATGGTGCAGAACTTAAAAAGTATATTGAAGATGCTTGTAACGATACTAGCGTTTCAAACGGTCAATTTAAATTAACTGTTGAAAACATCGACGGAACTAGCCAATACACTGAAGTTTATAACAAGATGAGACAAGGTCAATTCGATTTTGCTTTCGGTAGTATTAGTGGTAACACATTAAACCCATTAGAGTTCTTAGAAGTTTTAAAGAGTGATAACTCATCAGGATTTACTCTTAACTATGGAACTGATACATCAAAACCTGATTCAAGCTTACAATATGATGGTAAAGTTTGGTCGTACGATTCACTTTGGACAGCTGCTGTTAAAGGTGCGATCATCGATGAAAAAGGTATTGTTAACTCTTCTCCAGTTAAAGTTGTTGAGAGAAAATCTACAGTTGTTGGTGAAAATACAATATATACAACATTAGTAGAAATCGTTGATACAGGTGCAATTGAGTTAACAAATACTGGTGCAATCGCTTCAATTAGCTACAAAGAAAAAGCAAGTGATACATCATATTCAACATATACTATCGCTCTTGAAGAATCTCAATTAACAATTAGTGAGCCAGATGCTAATAAGCAAGCTTCTATTAAAGTTACATTGCCAAATTCATTTACAACTGATAAAGCTGATAAGAGTGGAACAGTCACTATAACTTCAGCAGGTTACGCTTCAATTGAATTGATGGTTAACTACAATATTAAGATTGATACAGGATCTGGAAATATCGTAGAATCAAGCTCAACATTCACTTATAAAGTTAAGTAATTTGAACTAAAAATAAAGATTGGTACTTAATTGAAAAGTATCAATCTTTTTGTTTAATATCAAATGATGTGAGACAAAATTAGTTAAACAAAAAAAGACATCTTGTCTATAATTAAGTTAACCAAACTTTATAGAAGGAGATGTC
>CAVKZO010000008.1:0-38586 GCA_963661135.1 Lachnospiraceae bacterium
CCCCCCCCCCCTCAAATGTCAAGAATTATCGCTGCCATCAATAAAGCTAAATATGTTATATTTATTGATTCTTCTATAATTAAATATCTATATTTTTACTATATAAAAATAAAACCCATCTAAGTATTGTACCTAGATGGGTAATAATATTAATAAAATAAATAATACATTATTTATTTGAATTCCAAACTAAACTTGATAAGACATCACCCTTAGCTACAACTCTTCTATAGAAATCTTTAGTAGTATTAGATGACTTTTCATAGTATCCAACTATTCTTCTATAAAAGTCCTTACCAATCTTATCTCCATTTGGCTTAGTTTCAATATATCCAACAATCTTACCATTAAATTCTTTTATTATTTCTTCTGCCATAATATTTAATACCTCTATACAACCATAATAATGTATTTTAATAAAACAATGCTAATCAAATTCATTATACCAATTGATTATTAAACTCACATTTATCACCGCTATTTTCCTAAAAAATATATTATCAAAACTAATAAAAATTAAGATTATAAAACATACATATAAAAATAATTTAATTACACAGAACAAATCATTAAATAAAAAGAATGTGCCACTATTGCGCCACTTTAAGGTGACACATTTTATTTTTCTTTGGAAAAACGTGAAAAATACATCATGTAAAAGTTGGAAAAGCGTATTTTTTAATATATAATAAAGTTGGAAAAGCGGAGATAAGATATTATATGTACAGAAAAATTTCTAAATATATTGAAGAATATTTAACTAGTAACGAATCAAAAATATTATGTATTGATGGAGCAAGACAAGTTGGGAAATCATATATAATAAGAGAATTATCAAAAAAGCATTTCGAGAACTATATTGAAATTAATATGGCTAACGATAAGGCAGGTGATAAGTTATTTTTAAATGTAAATACAATTGATTCTTTTTATATTGAACTAAGTGTTTTTGCAGGAGATAAATTAAAAGATAGGGAAAATACAGTAATTTTTATTGATGAAATACAAGAATATCCACAACTACTAACATTATTAAAACCTTTAAGAGAAGAGAATAAATATAAATATATATGCAGTGGTTCAGAACTGGGTATAGCTCTTTCTAAAACAGCATTAACTCCTATGGGATCAATAATAGAGAAAAAGATGTATCCTATGGATTTTGAAGAATTCTTAATTGCAAATTCAGTTGGAGAATTAGTTATCAACCACCTTAAAAAATCTTTTTTAGAATACACTTCACTTGATGAAGCTTTACATAATAAGATTTTATATTTATTTAAAACGTACTTATATGTTGGCGGTATGCCTGATGCAGTAAAAACATTTATAGAGACTAAAAATGTTTTTAAAATTAGAGAAGTTCAAAAAGATATAATTAATTTTTATTCTGAAGACGCATCAAAATATGATAAGCAAAATAAATTAGTAATAAAAAGAATCTATGATATGATCCCTTCGAATATTGAAAATAAAGTTAAAAGATTACAATTTAAAAAAATTGAAAATATTGACGATGCAAGATATACAAAATATTTAAATGAGTTTGAATACCTCATTTCATCAGGAATAGCATTATCAACTAAAGCGGTCAGCGAACCAAAATTTCCGTTAATACAATCTAGTAGTAAAAATCTAATTAAGCTATATATGAATGATGTAGGCTTATTAACAAATATACTTTATAAAAATAATATTAATGCAATTTTAGATGATAAATCAGGTGTTAATTTAGGTGCAGTATATGAAACCGTTGTCGCTCAAGAACTAAAAGCTCATGATCACGAATTATATTATTACGATAGAAAGAAGCTTGGAGAAGTTGATTATCTAATTGATGATTATGAATCATTAAATGTTTTACCTATTGAAATAAAATCAGGAAAAGATTATAAAAATTTTAAAGCGTTACCAAAGATTTTATTAAACTCTAACTACAATATGTCTAAAGGATATGTTTTAAGTAATGAAAGAGAAATTAAAAAGGATGATAAAATAATATACTATCCAATTTACTTCATAATGTTTTTATAGATATAATTAAATTCCTGATAAAGGTAATACAAATATATTTTCATCAAGAAGATATACAGTATCACTATTACAAATAATGCATGATGTACCGATAATATATTTTGTATTATTTAAACATTTAAATGCTTTAACATCACTTAAATTGAATCTCATACCAGCTTTACATTCGATTCTATATAATTTTCCATCATCTATAATAATTAAATCAATCTCATCCATATAAGAATCTCTATAGTAATAAAAATTAGGATTAATACCGTTATTTAAATATGATTTTCTAATCTCGTTTATTATATAAGTCTCTATAAACGAACCATTAAGGAAACTAGCTTGAAGAATCTCTATAGATTTAACTCTAGCTAAATATACTGCTAATCTTGTATCAGCAAAATATACTTTAGATCTTCTAAGAACTCTTTTTTTAGTTGATGTCTCATTGTATGGTTCAAGAAAATAAATAATATCTCCACCTAAACGACTGATATCCAAGATTTTATTGTTTTTATATCTACTCCTATAGCATTAGAAATATTATCATATATCAATTATATTCAATTCAATATCTTCATTCTTTTTAACGTTTTCTTCCGTATTAGTTCCTCCTAAAGTTAATTAATTTCTGATTAGTTTTTAAATACTTAATAAATGACTTTAATACCTACATACATTGTAATTTGAAAGGAAACATTAAAGAGAAAGATTGATTTCCTATTTAAATTATTTATGAATTTCTTGAATCATTCTTCTTCGGATATAGCTTTTAAAAATTCTTCCGTAGGTTCATATCCCATTAAATCCATGATACCTAAAAAAGATTCTTTATCCATCTCACCTTCATCAAAAGCCTTTAAAAAGCCATCTAAAATGATTCTATCGATCTCATCATCACTTTTATTTTTATATTCTTTTTTAGCTTTCAATTGTCTTCTTATCTCATTGATTGTTTTTAAAATTTGTTCGTTGTGATCCATTTTTGTTTCCTCCTTAAAAATTATCTAGTTCTATTTCTGACTAAATTTCTTACAACTTCTGTAGCGCATATTCCGCTTTGTCCTGTTAAAAAATCGATGACATCTTGATCTTTAACTTTGTTAAATTTCATCGTTATAGTTCTGTAGTTTTTATTAGAATACGCTTTATTGTATTCGTTCCAATGTTTTCTTTGTTCATCGTTTTTAAAAATGTTTGGCATATTTATACCTCCTTTAATAGATAATTTTTAAGAAGTAGATAGCTATAACCGAAACTTCACTATCCATTAGTTTTTCGTTGACCCTCTCGATTATTTTGCTTAAAGCAAGTTACATTAACCATAAAACCGAGAAGACATACAACCCATTAGACCTATAAAAGCATTAGACTTAAACGTAAACTTACCTGTACTTTTTTGTACTGTCTCTATCTTTTCTCTTTTAATTAATGTTTCTTCTTTAATAATCTTAATCAAGTTAATATCAGCATCTAACTTGTTTAAGATTATAAGTCCAAAACTATCTCAAAAGAGGGTCAACCGGAATGTTGGATTCTATCTTTTTAGCAATCGATAAGGTTTGTTAAGTTTGTTCTATCGATTGTAACTTGAAGATGACTGATTTCTCTTTGAAGAGCTTTGATATCTTCATCAACCTTATTAGGATCGTAAAGATGTTCAGTTACGTAAACTCTATCTTTATCTCCGTCGAAAGTTGCGTGTTTGATTGTCTTTACAATTTGTTTTCTAGTTTTAAAGCTAGAAACGACTTTAAGCTCACTACTTAATTGAGCGAGTTTGATTAAGCCTTCTCCAATTGTCATTTCTTCCATCCCAACAAGTTTTGTTGTTGCGTTGCTATACGCAAGTAAAGACTTAAGTTTTCTTTCTCTTTCTTTGAGATCTTCCATCTTAGTGATGAATGATTCGTAGTCAAAGTCTTTTTCAACTTCTTCTTCGCCTTCGTAGTAGCTAACGGTATTTTTTGAATTTGCTTCATCGATTAAGTCTTCAAGTTCAACTTGAACGGCTTTCAATTCTTTCATGAGTTCTGTGTTACATTTTTTCATAGTTTTTTCTCCTTTTTCAATTTTTCAATCCGTAAGAGAGACACATGATACAAACATTTACAACAATGTTTTTTTTAGAAAGTGAGGATTTGATATCTCTCTTACAATTGACAACAATATTATGGAATCTAAATATTGCTTAATAAAGTGCCACTCTGGAAGTATTTTAAAATAATTTTTAATTTTTATTAGGAATTAATTTTTCCAATTCTTCCGATTTTATCGACTTATTTTCTAATAAATAGTTAGATAATCTAATTATTTCTTTTTTATGTTTCTTTAATTTTCTTTTTACATATCTTAAATTTTTATTTATAAATTTAGCTACCCTAACATCTATTATTTTACTTGTATAACTAGATATACAATTTCTCATATCACAATCATATCTATTACAACAATAATCAACTTGATTAATGCAATTTTCTATAATTAGATTATAGGCTATTCGTTTTGCTTTTTTTAAATCACTATCACATCCTATATCATGTTTTTTAAATATTATTTCTTCTGCGGCAATACCAGCTAAATCACCTTGTAACCTTTCAATCAAACAATCTCTATTAATATAATCATTTATATTTCTAATAATTGTTCTGCCTCCTCCATCAGTAAAATATATTCTTTGGAATTTATTTCCTTTACAAAATAAATAAAAATATAATGCGTGACCTGCTTCATGAACTGCACATACGCTACCAACATCAACATCTATTTTTTTACTTAAATAACCTGTATCTAAATAATCAACTGTATCTAAAATGTTATCTAAGGAACATGATGTACCATATTTTAAAGATGCAAAGTTAAAAATCGATTTTATTTTACTAATTGAATATCCAAATAATTCTTCAATTAATTCATATTTTTCATTTTCATTAAATATAAGGTTTCTATCTAAAGAAAATTTTTCAATTATATCTTTAAAATCCACTTTATCATTGCACAAGACTTTAAATTTTCTATCAAATCTACCTTCTCTTAATAAAGCTTCAGGTAAATCATAGTAATGATTTGCTGTAGCTAATGTTAAAACATTACCTGATTCATTAAATCCGTCTAATTGTGAATAGATGATTCTTGTAAGTTTATCATCCTTTTCAATAAGTTGATCTAATTCATCAATAATAACTATTGCACACTTCTCCTTTCTAGCTACATCATAAGTTGATATAATTTCATTTTCTAAATTTTCATCATCTCCTTTAATTTCAAATATTGGATAATTAAAAGATTTAGAAAATTCTCTTATAAATAATGTCTTTCCTTCACCTGGATTTCCGTAAAATAATATTCCTTTTGGTAAAAGCTTCTTATTATTATTTAAATTATTTTCATTTAAATACCAGCTTCTAATTAAGTATAATTCTTCTTTTATTCTTTTATAACCATATACTTTTTTTAAAAATTCGTCGTCCATAATTTATCTCCTTTAACTACTAATATAGTAATTAAAAGTATGTACGTTTTTTAGGACGACTAAATAAATAATCAATTTAAAAATTATATGTTTTTTAATTTAAAAGCAACAAATTCACTAAAAATATTATGCATGTCTTCAGCTGCATTTTTAAAATTTTCTTTAAACCAAATTTCAAAAAGATTTTTCCGTTCTTCAGAAAGCAAAGCAATATCTTTATCAAAAATAAACTCTTTTTTTGAAACAATGTAATATTTTTTATTCTTACGTTTGAATCCTTTATATTTGTTCTCTATAAAAATATTTAATTTTGAATTATTATTCTCACTATACCTTTTAATAGTCTTTTGAATAAATATTTCATTTAAATTCATAGAAAAATAGAGTTCGAAATAAAAATAATATCTATTATCCAAATCACAATCATCACCACTCCGCCATCCTTCTTTTTTGTCATATAATCTAATAAAAGTATGGTCATTAGAATATGTAGAATCAAAAGTATACTTATTATTATAGTTAAACTCTTCAACCAATTTCTTCATAAAAACATTAATATCTTTCCATAATTCATTTACTTTACCATTAATTTTATTTAAATTTTTTAAAAAATAAAAATCGATGTCACTATATTCTTTTTTCATAAGATAATTTTTAATTTCCTTTCTAAAATCACTAATATAAATATTTTCAGAATCACCAACAAGTTCATAAATTTTATCATATGTAATAACTTGAAAGTGCTCATCATCAGGTTTTGCCTTATTTGATGAAGGTTTTAAAAAATAGCAAAAAATTTCATAATTTTTGTAGCATCTTTTAGCCCGTTCATAATAATTTTTACATTGATTGTCATGAACGTTGGACCAAATTTTATTTTCTATAATAATTAAAAATTTTTTCTTATTTTCAAATTCACCTTCAAAATATATATCAATTCTATTATTGCTATCAATTGATAATTCTGTTCCTAACTTTATTATTTTTACTATATCATCTCTATTTATCAATTGTTTTAATATTTCTATATTATTTAAAGAATATAATACTAATTTTGAAACAATACATTCATCGTAGTTTTTGCCAATAATACTTAAAAAACATTCATTATCATTTTCTTTAAAATCATATAAATTTATCAACTCTTTTAAATCATTAAGTTTAATATCACTCATTTTTTTAACCTCATAGTTGATTCTTTAAAGCTTGATTTAATCCTTCTATAACTTTATCTTTAAAAGAAATTGGACTAATAACTTTAGCACAATCAGCATATTGCATGACCCAATAATATAAGGCGCTTTGATCGCATTTTATATATGCGTGTATCTCGTTATTTATATTCTTAATTTTAGCATTATCTCCAAACCATTCTTTGACAATATCGATAATACTAGCATTACTTAATATAAATTCAGCATTAATAACTTCATCATTAAACATATAAATATGATCATTAATATATTTCGTAATTGAAAAATTTTTAGGACCATTAGTTAAATTAGACATTGCTTTAATATTCCAATCTTCTTTAATTTTAATATTAGTCATTCTTTCGATTTTAAATAACTGCAATGTTCTATATTTCTCTCTATAGTTACATAGTAAATAATATCTACCAAAATTATTAATCATGTAATATGGTGAAACAATATATTCATATCCATCATTTTTTAATATTTGTTTACCTAATTCATTGTAAGAAAGATATTGAAATCCTACTCTTTTCCCTCTTTTTATCGCTTCTTGAATAACGCTAATATTATATAAAACATCTTTATTTGATGTACGATTAACTTCTGAAGTTTTATAAATATAAGAATAATCTCTTCTTTGATATTTACTAAAACAACTAGATACTTCATCAGATATTTTCATCGCTCTGTGTCCATCGATACTTCTACTAGAAAATATAGCATCAATAATATAAGATGCCTCAGTTAAATCAAATGTTCTTGATAATAAAGCAAAACCACCTTTAGGACCTTTATCAATATCATAATTTAATTCTTCTAATAATTGTAAAGAATAACCTATAGATTTTCTTTCTAATTCGATATCATATATCTCTTTTATTTTCTCTAATATTTCTTTTTGTGTTAAATAGTGATCTTCATCACTATATTCTTCTAACACTCTTAACACTAATATTATTGAACTCTTTTTATTTGAAATCACTATTATTTCCCACCTATTTTATATTATCACAATTAGATTTATTTTTAAATCAAAGGCGCCATTAGACGCCTTTGAAGTTAATATTACTTTTTAAGTAACATTACTAAGAGATTACCAGATCCAATTCTATGACCAGAAGCATCTTTAGTATAATGACCATCATATTCACCAAGATAACTGCCACTTACATCATACAATTTTTGTCTAGTACCATTTTTTTCAATGCTACCAATAATTTTTCCGTGGCTATCTTTTAAAACATCTTTCATTTTTTATACCTCCTTTAAAAAGATATTAACAATTATCGTGTCCTAAATTACGGATGTATAAAAATATATAATATTGTATTAAGGTATCCTGCTTAATATTTACTCAAAAACTATATGATTTCCTCTATAAAATTATAATTATTTTAAATAATCTTTATATTTGATTTTATCTACTTTTTCTCTTATTAATATATCATTAGTTTCATTAAGTCCCAATTTGTCTTTTATACACTGTTTAATAATTTCTTCTCTTTTATTTCCACCTAAAGAACTTCTTCCATTAGCATTTAATAATTTATTTAATGTAAATAAATCTAACTTAAACTTAAAAGCCATAAATATTATTTCTTCTTTATTAAAATTACTATTAGCAATCTTATTTCTTAAAGTTCTATCAGATATACACAAATCTTGAGATAAATCTTCTTGATGAATATCACTTTCTTTCAATAATTTATTAATAAAATTTGAATTGTTAAATTGATGGATTTCATTAATTCTTTTAATATTATTATTAGCAGTTTTAATTTTATCTCTTATTTTTGCAAAGCTTTCTTCATAATTTTCTAACACAATATTATTAATTTCTTTAAATAAATCATAAATATTTTTTCCTTCATAACCTTCAAGACTTATCGAAACATCATCTTTTAATAAAGAATTACAAACCAATATTAATGATGGTAATTGATTAACTTTAAATGCTCTTTTTAATTTATTAATTGTTCTAATAACATCCTGATCATCATAATCGATAGGATTTAACTTGTTTCTATTAGAAATGTTTTTCCATGAATCTGTTATGCTTTCATCTAAAAAAGTTAATATAGAAATGTTAGCTGAAGTTAAATTATGTAATCTAGCACCATATTTTTCTAAAAATTCAATACTTTTAGCATCACGAATATAATCATATAAATAAATTAAAGTATACTTGCATTCTGTAGTATATGTATTTTTAATAATTTCATCTGTAACATCATCAATATCAACGGTATCTTTAGGTAAACTAGTCATAAAACTAAAAGTATTCAAATTAACATGACCACCATTTTCATTACCAAAATTTACTTTTTCTCTTTTATTATTTTTTTATTTCTATAAATTTTAAATTATTCATAATTAGTACTCCACTATCTAATAAAATATATAAACTATCTTATTAATATTTTATTTCTTTTACATTAAAAACTCATTATAAATTAGTTAAAGGATGCTAAAAAGCATCTAATAACTAATTAGCAATATCGTAATGGACGACATCAATTTCTTGTTCAATTCTTTTGATATCAGAATGTAATAAATAACATTTTTTACTTAATTCATCAGCAATTTTAAGTAATAAATCTTTATTTTTTAATAAGATATCTTTAACGATAAACATATTTCTTTCGATTTCAGATTGAGTTAAATATTCAATCCTTTCTTTAATGCTTTTAGACATACCATCAATTTTAAATTGAATTGCATTACCGATACCTAATGTACCGCTACCAACAATACCGCCCCTAACTAAATTAAAGGCTGTATTTAAATCGTTTTTACACCCACTTGCGCATCTTCCTTGATAAAGCAATTCACAAGCTACTTTTCCACCTAATGTAAATAATATATTTTCGGGTCTTCTGATTAATTGTTCTCCTAATTTAGTGAACCCTTGAGCCAAGTTAGATCTATATTCACTAACAGAAACAAATCCAACACAACCTTTATGTAACGCTTCAGCAACTACAACATGACCTGCTTCATGTAAACTAGTTGCATATAACTCTTCATCACTACATTTAACATCACAATTTTTAACACTATAATTTTCTTTGGTGTAAACATCGATAATATCTTTGATATCGATAGATTCTTTTCTTTTATAAGCTGCTAAGATAGCAGCTTCATTTAAGAAGCTTTCCAAATCAGCACAACTTGTGTAACCTACAATTTTATAAACATCATCATAATTAAAATCTTTATTGACTTTTTTAGTTTTTAAATAGTATTCAACAATTTTTTCACAATCAGATTCATTAGGATTTTCAACATCGATTGTAATGTCAAATCTACCTTTTCTAACGAGTGAATAAGGTAATTTATCAAGATCGTTGGCTGTAGCGATAATTAAAACATTATTAGTTTTAATTTTATCGATATTGCTTTGGATATTAGCAAACACACTATCAGGTTCATCATCGTAACTTTTACAACCAAACTTATCGATATCATCTAATAAAATAATTGCTTTTTCAGAAGATATAGCTTCTTTAAAAACCATGTTGATTTCATAAATTAAATCACTTCTTTTCTTGTCGTTAACGACAACAAAATACTTAACATTACAAGCTTTAATTAAATCTTTAGCAAGTAATGTTTTACCTAAACCTGGTTGACCAAATAATAAGATTCCCTTAGGTAATTTTGCCCCTATAGTTTCATAAACTTTTTGATTATTGAACATATCAATAACTTTACTTAACTCTTCTTTAATGCCATCATAACCAATTACATTTTCAAATGCATCCATACTTTTCTCCTTTTAAATAATAATTCGTTAAGTTAATTTGTTTTTTAACTTAACTACACATATTTTATTGTTATTTAAAAAAGGTGGTAGGCATAAAAATTTCCTACTTAAAAAATATAAAAAAATTGCTTACAACTGAGTAAGCAATTTTCTGAAAGGATATTTATATGATAACAGGATGTTCTTTAATTATTTCTTTTATATCGTCTTCTATTAAATATGTTTTTACTTTTAATTCTTTAAATAAAGCATTTATTACATCTTTATTTTTATTAATTATATCTTTAGCTTTATTGACACAATTTTCATAAAAGCTAGTGAAATGTCCAATTAAGCCATCACAAGAAACATCTGAACCTCCAATTGGCATATCTTCTTCTCCAGATGATAATAATTTTATAGAAACTATATCTAACTCTTCAAACATACCATTATCAAGCATCTTTCGATATATTCCTGTAACACTTTTTAAATCACTGGAAGAACCTAAATATCTTTCATTTAAAAATATATTAACAGCTTCATTTCCTGCAACTAAACTTACACATTTATTAAAGCAAGATGTATAACTACTAGATTCCATATTATTATCTCCTTTTAATAATGAGAGTCTTCCTCCGCTATTATTTGCGTATGGAGTAATACTAATCATACCTATTTCATCATTTAATACATAATTTGTAATAAAGTGACCTAATTCGTGATAAATGATATGATCTACATTTTCTTTATTTACATTTAATTTAATATTAGATGTTTTAATAGCCTCAATAGGTTCTAAAAAATCTTTAAAATCTGCTTCTTTTTCATTATTAATACATTCAATTAATACATCATTTACTAAAGTAGCTAAACCAGCTCCAGACAATCCGTTTGTGTAATAAGCGACACTAGATGCAGTTACATTTTTAAATACATCATTATTAGATAAATATAAAGATAATATTTTTTCTCTATCTTCATAACTTGGCATATCAATAAATATATGTTTTTCAATTCTCCCTTCTCTTACTAATGGTGAAGGTATTGAATATATTGAAGCATTAGATGTTGCGATAATTAAAATATCATAATCCTTACTTTTATCTACTTCAGTTAATAAGCATCTTAACGTCTCTCTTCCATCATCACTAGATCCAGAAAATGGTGAATGACTACAGTCGACCAACCTATCGAGTTCATTTATTAAAATTATTGAAGGTGCATTCTTTCTAGCTTCATCAAATACTTTTTTAATTGATAAAGTGATCTCTTCTCCCTCATATAAATTTTCTGTATTTAAAGAATACGCTTTAGCTTTTGATTCATTTACAATAGATTTTGCAAATAAAGTCTTGCCAGTTCCTGGTTCTCCATAAAACAATATTCCTTTAGGTAAACGTGCACCATTACTTTTAAATTTTTCATAATTTTTAAAGTAATTAGCAATCTTGATGGCTTCTTGTTTCGCATATTCATAGCCACCGATATTCTCAAATTTTTCTATCAATATTTCTTCCTCCTTGAGTATATATATTATACTCAAAAATACATTAAAATAAGATACCTAGAAAATACCTATATTTAGTTCCTGTTTCATTTAAAAACGGCTAATTTTATGATATAATATGTATATAAAAGGAACATCAAAATGAACAATAAAAAATTCTATATTGAAGACTATTTAAATGAGCTAAAACAGCACATAAATTTATCGGAAAATGCTTGGCTAACAATTGAAGAAGATATCAAAAATTTCTATCTAGATTCTAAAAAAGAATCCTTCTCTGGTTTTTTAAATACCATCTTTAAAAACTTTTATGAACAATCCGAAGCTAGTATCAGTTTAAGATATTTAGAAAAAGAAGAAGAATTAAAAGAGATATATTCAAAAAATAAAACCATATCTAAAGATAAAAAATTAATGAATGATATCATCAAGACTTGCCTTAAAGATTATGAGGATAAAGCAATAGCTAAAGCATTATCATATCCAAAAGGAACAGGTCAAAAATTTAGAATTAATAAAGAAAATTTAAATATATTAAGAGATCTTGATGAAGCAGATTACTACAATAATTCAATAGGATTATATTTAAAAGCGATATATGAAGAATATGTATTAAAACCATTTTATATTAGAGAGCAAATATTTTTTAAAGATATATATGACGAAATTAATAACGCTATTAAAAACGAAAGAAAACTAAAGATATCTTTATCATCTAAAATAACTACTGATGGAAAACGTAAATACATTAAAAAATTCTATGTTTTGCCATATAAAATTGTACAAGATAAGACTAAATCATATAACTATTTAATTGGTTTTTCTGAAGAGATTAAAGATATTATGCAAACTGATGAAAACGGTAAAGAATACAAAACATCTATTACTGCTAAAAGAGTTCCAGCTTGTTTTAGATTATCTAGAATCGAAACTGCTAATGTGATGTCAAGTATGGGCGCTCATATATCCAAAGAAAACAAAAACGAATTAGATAAACAATTAATAGAACGTACAGCAATGTATATTTCTAGTGAAACAATATCTATTAAAATTAAATTTACCGATAAAGGATTAGAATCATTTAAAAGAAATTTATATATGCGCCCTCAATTTTATGAGATTGATAAAAATAATAAACATATTTATACATTTAGATGTACTGAATTACAAGCTATCAACTACTTCTTTAAGATGGGTTGGGATGCTAATATTATCGAACCAGAATCACTTAAAGAAAAATTCATACAAAGATATTCTAGAGCTATCAAAAGTTATCAAGGAATGAGTAAACAAGAGATATACGAAAGCGAAAAGAGTAAGGAATAAATATATTTATTTATAAATATTGAAATATTTTTTTAAGATATTTAAAATTATTTACATTATGGGATCTTTACTTTTAGTAGTTATATTTTTAATATTTATAAGTTTAGGTTTACCTGATTCTTTATTAGGATCAGGATGGCCTACAATGCAAATAGAATTTAATGTACCTTCATCATATGCGGGATATGTTTCAATGGTCATATCTTTTATGACTATTATTTCTGCATTAATTAGTCCTAAAATAATATCTAAATTACATACTAAATGGATTGTTGTAATATCTATATTTTTAACAATTGTTGGGTTATTAGGCTTCTCTTTTTGTAAAGAATATTGGATGTTATTTCTTTTTGCTATACCTTACGGATTAGGTGCTGGAGCGATTGATGCATCTATTAATCACTATGTAGCAAATAATTATTCTGGATCAATAATGAGTTTTTTACATTGTTTTTATGGAATTGGTGCAGTAATTTCTCCTAATATCATGTCATTAGCATTAAAGTATGCTAGACGGAACGAAGGATATAGATGGACATCTTTTGTTCAAATAGGAATATTAGCTATAGTTATATTATCTTTACCTTTGTGGAAAAAGAAAAAAGAAGAAAAAATTGAAGAAAAGAACGAGGAAACAGTAGGTATTTTTAAAACTTTTAAAGTAAAAGGAGTTATTGCAACTTTAATCGCCTTTTTTGCTTATTGTTCAGGAGAAGCAATTTGTTTTTTATGGACATCAAGTTATTTTGCAGGAACTAAAGAAGGATTGTCTAATGAAGCTATTGCATCATGTGGTTCTTTAATTTTTGGTGGTCTCATGTTAGGTAGATTAATATCAGGTTTTATCACTAATAAAATAGGTGATAAAAACATGATTAGAATAGGAATTAGCGTGGAATTCATAGGGATTTTATTAATTTCTTTATCTTTTTCTAACTATATAGTTGCAATTATAGGATTCATTTTAACAGGTGTTGGAATGGGGCCAATATACCCTTCAATCATGCATATGGCTCCATATAAATTTGATAAAAAATATAGTGCTTCTATTATCGGATTACAGATGGCTTTTGCTTATATCGGATCAACATTTATGCCTATGTTATTTGGAGTAATTCAACAATATACAGGTATATGGATTATGCCTATATTTTTATTTATATTTTTAGCATTAAATATAGTTCTTATTGAAATATCAAATATAAGAGCGAAAAAACAATAAATGCACTACTTATAAACTACATTTATAAAAATTGAATTTTCCAATTTTAGTAATATTTATAATATTTTTTTCTTTAAATTTATTTAAAGAATATATTAAAGTCCTTTTTGATATTTTAGTCTCGTTTATAATCTCTTCACTTGATACACCAAAAGTCGAAAATAGTGAGGATTCATATATCATTTTATATATATTTACTTCAGATTTACTCATTTTAAACGGAACAATTAAATCATTAAGTTTATTCTTCTTTTCCATTAAACTATCAATGCAATTTTGCACCTGTTTTAATAAAATATTTAAAATTATCTCAACATAATTATTTAAACAGCCAAATTCATATTTATCATTTGCTTCCTTAAAGGCTTTATAATATTTATCCTTTTCATGCATAAAAGATGAAGATATTAAAAAAGAAAAATAACTATTTGTTTCTAAATATAATCCATTAGAAAATAAGTATCTTCCTAATCTACCATTACCATCATAAAATGGATGAATATATTCAAACATAAAATGAGATAGAATCATTTTAGTGAGTATTTCATTATGAGAATTATATAAACCAATAAATTCATTCATACTTTTTTCAATATTTTCTTCGCCTTGAATACCAGGATGAATACTTTCTAAACCATTACTAATAAATACATCCTTCTTCCTAAAATATTTTCCATCAGGTAAATCATCTTTTTCTAAAGCGTTTTTTAAAATAATATCGTATAAAGACCTTATATCTTCTAAAGTATTCATTTGTTTGCCACTTGATTCTAGAAGTTCTTTATATGAATTTGATATTGATATAATTTTTTTATCATTTGAAGCCGATACATTACTAATAATCGAAAATATATCATGTCTAGTTGAGAATATACTTTCAATTTTATTAGTAGATTCTATTTCATCGATAAGAAAAGATTGAATTATTTGATTTTTAGTAAAATCTAAAAAATAGTTTATTAGTAAATCTAATTTATTTATTTTTATGTTTAATTTTAAAACTAAATTTATTGTTTCGTTAGTTGGAACATAAAAAAATTTATCATTCAGCAAATGAATAGTATTATTAGAATTCTTTAGATTATGTAAATAATTATTAAATTCTTCTTTGCTCATTTTAAAATAATTAGATTTAATATTCACAAATTGCACCTCTAATATGATTTTATTATTTTCAAGTGCAATTTTCAATAATTTTTGCACTTGAAATTAAATATATGAAACTTAACTAATCATTAATTTAGTAACCAATCTTTTAGGCTTATAACTATAATCCCATCTTCAGTGACATATTTTTTAATAGAATCTTTAACAATTATTATCTTCATAAAATTGTCTTTTATATTGATTAATGATTGCTTTTCTTGTGTTAATTTATCTAAGGTTTCCATTGAATAAGCAGATTGAATATAAAGTTTTTCGTTTATTTTATTACATACAAAATCTGTTTCTAATTGTTTTGATACATAATTACCATTTTCGTTTAAAACATTTATTTCAACAATTCCAACATCAACACTATATCCTCTATTGATTAATTCATTATAAATAATATTTTCCATAATATGAGTTGGTTCAATTTGTCTAAAATTAATTAATGCATTTCTTAAACCAATATCTGTAAAATAATATTTAGAGTTAGCACCTATATATTTTTTTCCTTTGATATCATATCTTTTTACTTCTGATATTAAAAAGGAGTTTTCAATATATTCAATATGATTTTTAATAGTAACATGACTATAAGTAATGTTTTCTTTGCTTTTAAAAGTATTTTCTAATTTTGTTGCATTAGTAAAAGAGCCAACATTGCTTGAAAGAATTTCTAAAAGTTTTTCAAAAGAATCTTTATCTTGAATACCGTTTCTTTCTATAATGTCTTTTATATATATTTCAGAAAACAAATTTTTTAAATATTGTTCTTTTTCCTCTTCCTTTAAGCTTAAAACATATGGCATACCACCATAGTATTGATAATCTAAATAAGCTTCATCAAATGGTTTATTAATAAATTCATAGTACTCTTTAAACGACAAAGGGTATAAACGTATTTGATCTCCTCTTCCTCTAAATTCCGTGATTATATCAATAGATAACATTTTAGAATTGCTTCCAGTTACGTAAACATCAAAATTTTGATGCGACAAAAAACCGTTCAATGTAAAAACAAATTTATCTAATAATTGTATTTCATCTAATAATAAATAATATTTTTTATTATCTTTTGTTAAATCATTTATATATAAAATAAATTTCTTAGAATTAATTAAATAGTTGCTTCTGCTATCACGTATGAAAGTATCTTCATTAGGCAAATATTTATCAAGCCTCATAATATTTTCCATATTATCAAAAGCAAAAGAAATTATTTGGTTTTCGAATACTCCATTACTTAATAAATAGTTTTTAAATATCATATTTAAAAGATATGATTTGCCCGATCTTCTTAAACCAGTAACGATTTTAATTAATCCGTTATCTTTTTTTTCGATTAATGCTTTTAAATACTTATCTCTCTTGATTTCCATATTCATTTACTTTTTTTGCAAGTTTTTGTTCTTTTCGTTATTATTCTATACTATGAATTATTAAATATCAATAAATTCATTTACTTTTTTTGCAAGTTTTTATTTTTTTAGAAAATAATTACATTAAAATCAAAAAAATTAATTTTAAAAATATATGATGTTTTCCTTGCTTAATTCATTAAATTAACATAGCATTAATAAAACCAAAAGGAATATATAAAATGGAAATTAGATATGCAAAAGAAGAAGATATCGAAGAAATAACTCTACTAGAATCTTTATTTTTCCACCATTAGAAGCAGCCAAAAAAGAAGATTTTATAGATAGACTTAAATATTATAAAAATCATTTTATATTGATGTTTGATGACAATAAATTGATCGCATTTATAGATGGTTTTGTAACTGATAATAATGATTTAATTGATGAAATGTATGAAAATCCTAAAATGCATAACGAGGATGGTAAATGGCAAATTATCTTCGGAGTCAATACTCATCCTGAGTATAGAAATAAAGGTTATGCTAGTGAATTAATTTCATTATTTATTGAAGATGCTAGAAAGCAAAATAGAAAAGGATTAGTTTTAACTTGTAAAGAAAAACTAATACCATTTTATTCTAAATTTGGTTTTAAAAATGAAGGTATATCTGCTTCTACTCATGGTGATGTTTGTTGGTATCAAATGAGATTAACTTTTTAAATTTAAAAAGTTGAAACATATACTATAGAAACTAATAAAATTGCTTTTATTTTATAAATTTGTTAAATTAAAAATATAAGGAGAACCCATTATGAATAAAATAATTAAAAAAATGACAATTTTACCGTTAATATTTTTGGTTGGATGCACTCAAAAAGGTGTTGAATTAGATAAAAATCAAGCTAAAGAACAACTAACTACAATGAAGGCAGAAATTCAAAAAGATGACTTTACTTCACCTACAAAAATAATGTTAAAAACATTAGTAACTGAAAAAGTTGATGACAAAACTACTGAAACCAATACTATAGATTTTAGAGTAAATACAGAAGTTGGTTCTCGTTACTTCTATTTAAAAAGTGAATATAAAAAAACAACAACATCTGAATCTGCTACTCAAATAATCTACGAAAAAGACAGTAAATACTATTCCTATATCAGCGCTTCTGACACAACTATAAATAAAGAATATTCAACAGAAGCAGAGTTTAAAACTGCATTTGATGAAAGCCTTAGTGATTTTAGTTTTTCACCATCTGATTTCAAAAGCGGACTCATTAATTATCTTGATATGGCTGAATCCTTTCTTACAGTAGAACCATCACAAGGTAATATAGAAACAAAATTTACTAAATATAATGAATCTACATTTACTTGTTCTATGAATTATACTTTTAATAACGATAAAGAAGGTGGCACTATTAAATTCGAAAATTATCTCTTTACATTATTGGAATATACTAGCTATAAAGAATCAACAAAAACTGAAGAATGCACGAAAGGTACAGTTACTTATAACACAATTGATTATACATATCCTGATCAATTATAGTTATAAATATTAGTATTCTTGAATAATAAAATCCCTTTATATAAAAGGGATTTTTAATTGTATATTTTTCAAAAACTATATGAAATCTTAATTAAATTCAATCTTTTTTAAAAGTCTTATATATGAAAGGCTTCACAAGTATTTAAGAATTCTTTTAATCTTTCACTTTTTGGATTATTAAATATTTCTTCTGGGGTGCCACTTTCAACAATCTTTTTACCATCGACAAAAACTACCTTATTTGACACTTGTTTTGCAAAACCAAGCTCATGTGTAACTACACATATTGTCATTCCAAATTCAGCTAATTCTTTAATAACATCCAATACTTCTTTAACCATTTCAGTATCTAAAGCTGATGTTGGTTCATCAAATAACATAATTTCTGGTTCAAGAATTAAACTTCTAACTATCGCTATACGTTGCTTTTGTCCACCTGATAATGTATTAGGATAAGCATTAGCTTTATCTTCTAATTTAACTAATTTTAATAACTCCATCGCCTTAGCTTTAGCTTGTTCCTTATTCATCTTTTTTAGCATTGTAGGAGCTAATATCATATTTTCTAAAACACTTAAATGAGGGAAAAGTTCAAATTGTTGAAAAACCATTCCTATACGACCACGCATTTGATTTATATTTTTATCAGTGATTTCTTCGCCATTTAATAATATTTTACCGCTAGTTGGTTTAACTAAATGGTTCATACATCTAATAAGAGTAGATTTTCCACTTCCTGAAGGGCCGATAATAGAGACAACTTCACCATTATTAACAGTTAATGAAACATCATCAAGAACTGTCTTTCCATCATCTTGAAAAGTAACTGTAACATTTTTAACCTCTAACATGACACATTAACTTCCTTTCTAATAATTCTAATAATTTAGTTAAGATATAAACGATAATGAAATAAGTTACACCCATAACTAAATATACGGTTGTATAGTCATAAGTTGCAGTTGCTAACGATTGAAAAGCTTTTGTTAAATCAACGACTGCAACAAAAGAAACAATAGATGTTTCTTTTACTAAAGTAATTAATTCATTACCTAAAGATGGCAATGCATTTCTTAACGCTTGAGGAAATATAATTTTTCTCATTACTTTAGAATAAGATAAACCAAGCGATCTACCTGCTTCCATTTGTCCTTTAGGAATAGAATTAATTCCTCCACGAATAATTTCGGATACATAAGCTCCAGAATTTAAGCCAAATGCAATAATAGCAACATATAAAGAATCAACATGTAAAGGAGCAAGAATTATAAAATATATAATTAACAATTGAACCACCATTGGAGTTCCTCTAAATATAGCTACATATGCTTTAAAAATATTTTGTAATATCAAAATAAATACGTTTTCACTTTTAATATTAAGAATTAAACAAGTAATGAAACCAATTAGAAGTCCGCCAATAAACGCACATACAGTAATTAACATTGTAGTTCCTAACCCACTAAAAAGTTTTTCTATATTTTTAGGATTAGAAAAATTAGTTTTTAATTTGTCTACTAATCCCTCTTTAAAGACTAAAGCAAGACATAATAATATTAAGAAGAAGACTAATATCATTATCCATTTAACAATAGTATTTTTGTTTTTAAAAAATTTCTTATGCTGCATAATAAGTATTAATTATCTCTTCAAATTTACCATTAGCTTTAATTTCTTTAATAAATAAATTTAAAGAATCTAATAATGTTGTATTGCCTTTTGCAACTGCAATTGCATATTCTTCTTCAGTTAATACAACATTTTTAACCACTTCACATTTTGAATATTGTTTTACATACAAACTAGCTGGTGCTGAATCGATAATTACAGCATCAATGTTTCCATCAGATAAATCTTTTGTTGCTAAAAGTCCATCTTTATAGCCTTTACAAACAGCACCTTTAATACCGCTAAATCCCATCTCTTCACTACCATTAATATAAGATTCACCAGTTGTACCAATTTGACATCCAATAGTTTTACCTTCTAAAGCTACTAACAATTGATCTTTAGAATAATTGACGTAAGCTGAGTCAGATTTAACAATAACAACTTGACTAGCTTCATAATAAGAATCTGAAAAATCAACAACTCTAGCTCTTGATTCAGTTTTAGTCATACCTGCGATGCCTAAATCTGCTTTATAAGTTTGAATTGAAGGGATTATCGAATCAAAATCGATATCTGTAACAGATAAATTAACGCCTATTGAAGTTGCATAAGCATCCATAAAAGCGATATCAATCCCCTTAAATTCTCCATTTTCGATATATTCAAATGGTTGAAAAGTTGCGTTAGTTGCAACAATTAATTCTTTAGATGTTTTAATATCATCTAAACTTCTCATAGTATTGCGACAGGAAGTTAACCCTATATTCATAAATAAAGCAATACTTGATGTTAATAAATTTTTAAGTTTCATAATATTCCTCCAAAATTAAAAATAGAAACTTTCAAGTTAAGAGTGTAAATATATAAAAACGCCCTTAAACAAGATTGTCTAAGGGCGATAAATCGCGGTGCCACCTTAGTTGCCTATTAAATCACTTTAATAAGTACTCTATGAGTTTTTAAATAAACTCAGACGCTTTAACGGGCGAACCCGGATAAGGATTTTTCCTTTCAGCTCCAAGATACGTTCATTAAATTCTACTATACTAACCTTCCATCAATCGTTAGCTCGCTATAAAGTGATATTTAATTACTACTTCTTTTCATTGCTTTTCGCCATATAATAATATCAAAAAAATATACATATTCAAGAACTTTGTATTTGTCAGAATAGTTTTGTAGAAAATCAGCGGTTATAAATGTTGGTTTTCGACAAACTATTCTGACAAATACACCTTTTTCAACAGATATCTTAAGATATTTTCCATTTAAAACCTCAAAAATCTCATAGAAAATTCCATAAGGTTCAAACTCTGCATATTCATATAGCCCATATGTCTTTACATCATTAAAGAACTTTTTAGAATCATACATCATCCTTTCGCCCATCGTAATCCAATTATAGAATTCTCCAGATGGAGGAGCTGTTAAAAGTCCATTAGCAAAAAAATTATAGTTATATGAAGAAGTTATAGAATAAGCATAAGTTACTTCAGTTTTTACTAATCCGTTAGTCAATCTAACTAATGAATTCGTCCCAATGTCGTTTTAAGAAAACTAACGACTAATATATTCTTTATAATCGCTTGAATCGATATAAATAAATTCATTAAGAGTATAATTTAATATTTTAGTGCTTATAAAGAGTTTAATTAAAAAGTTTGCCAAACAACACGCTTTTGCTTTATATTTTATTTTGATATTCTTGCTGATTTCGTGTTTAATCAATTTGTAATGAAAAATTAACAAATACACTATTAAAACTATGAAATCCAATTATATTCTATTTAACAAAACGAAACATATAATTACTACTTTTATAGTAATTATTTTTTTCGTTATGTTCGTGTCAAAAAGAAGAAAATCGCGAAGATTATTATATCGGTATGGATACAAATTATGAATCGTGTTCAGGATTAGAAAGTGGGAACGGAAAAGAAGCAAAAGTGATTATTTTAGCAGGTCAATCTAATTGCACTGGTTGTTCAATAACATCATACCTTAAAGAACAAGCTTCTGAAGAAGATTTTACTCGTTATGAAAACGGATATCCTAATATAAAAATTAATTTTAATATCGATAATCATAGAACATGCTCAGAAGGAGAATTTCGAAAAACGGATTTATTATGTGGTTCTTACGATGAAGAATTCGGTCCTGAAGTAGGTCTAGGAGATTATTTAAATACTAATTTACCAGGAGAAGAATTTTATATTCTTAAATTTTATATGTCAGGTTATTCTCTTAATTATCATTCGTTATGGAATTATGAAAGAGGAGAGATATACAATGCATCGATACTCTTTTTTAAGAATGCATTAGATTATTTAAAGAATATGAATTACAAAGTTTCTTTAGATGCTTTTTGTTGGATGCAAGGCGAAAGCGATACTACAAAATATAAATGTGAAAGATATTATCAAAACCAAGTCAATTTTATTTCATATCTTCGTGAAGATTTAAAAGAATATGTAAATCCAAGAGGTTTATATTTTATTGATGCAGGAATTTCAGATTCTCCTTATTGCTTACCAGCATATCCAAAAATTAATGAGGCAAAAGAAAAAATATCTCATTTATCACCATTAAACTTATACTTTTCTACCATTGATAACGGTTTAACTACGATGAATGAGCCGTATTATGATCCAGATTTAGGTCATTATGATGCACTTTCAGAAATTAAACTCGGACAACTTTTCGGTGAATACGTTGCTTCTATCTATAAATAAATTTGATAATAATTTATAAAAAGAGTGAGTATTTAATATATTATTTGTAAAAAAGAGGGTATCAATATGTTAATTAATTTTATGAATTGGGAATGGAATACACCTGACAACTATGGTCCAGGAATGTATAGTTATTTTCATATAATTTGACTAGTTATTATGGTTGGATTGTGTGTTGGATCATATTTCTATGCTAAAAAATTTAAAGATCCAAAAGTAGTTGATATAACTATTTTAGTTGTAGATATAACTCTTTTTATCACTGAAATTTTAAAGCAAATAATGTATCAATTTAGCTACTATAATTATTTTCGTATCGCTGTTCTTCCACTCTCATTTTGCTCAGTACCTCTATTTGTAGCATTTATCGGAGCGCTAGTAAAAAAAGAAAAAGTTAAGAATGCTTGTTACACCTTCCTCGCTTTTTATGGTATTGTCGGTGGCTTGTGTGCGATGTTATATCCAATTACACTCAATACTAAATTGATTTTTATATCTTTTCAAACAATGTATTGGCATACGATGCTTGTAACGATTGCGTTTTATTTAATATTTGTTAAAGGATATGGTAAATCATTTAAAAAAGAAGTCATTCCACCATTTTATATATTCGTTTGTTGTTCTTTAATTGCAGTCGGTTTAAATGAACTCACATATCACGCTTATTTAGAACCTAGACAAACTCCAACTTTTTCTATCGACACTAACCCTGCTTCATATGATTATTTAAGTTATGGTTACGAAGAAGATGGCACATATCATTTTATTAAAGAAGATGATGGAATTTTTACTATTACTACAACTTATAAAGAAAGTATAAATTTCTATATTGGTTATCCTGAATGGGACGAAACATATAGTAATTACACACTTGTATATAATAAAAATGATGAAAATAAATATATTGAAATAAATAACGATAAAGAACTCGTGATCGTAGATACTCCTACCAATTGCTGGAAATGGCATTATATCACCTCAGATATAGCTGTTTTTGCTACTAATATTGATGGAAACGATTACTGTTTATCGCTTAATGACGACATAATTAATATCAAGCAAGTAAATGAATGCGATTCCACCACTATATACGCTAACTTTATTAAAGCAGATGCTAAAAGTATTGGTGATTCAGCTGATTTTTTCTTTATCTCAAATCATAATCCTACTTCGATTCCAGTTTTAAATATTATTCAACCAAACGTACCATATCCTGTCTTTGTTATTATCTATATAGGGGGGTTCTTTGCAATATCGTCAATTACTTGGAGTGTCTCTTTTGGAATTAGAAAACTTGTAGAAAACAAAAATAACAAAAAATAGATGTTTTTATTTAAATTTCTTTAATTAATATAAAAAGTAACGGATTCGTCGAATATTTATATATCATATCAATATCACTATTTCATATATAGCATTTTTCATTTTAACCTAATTTGGTAAAAATTTTGAAAGAAGTTTCGTTTCGTTTGGCAAAGACTGCCTATATTGATACGAATGCATGCCCTTGGCCGATTTCACTTTGAATTTGCATACCATATATCTTAAAAAAACGCCTTCTAAAACTGTTGTTTTTTTATTTATACATTTCCTAGAAATCAATTACGATGCGACCGCTGGAATATAATAATCTTTCTACCTCACAATCTTTATGAAATCGTAGATTTTCCTTTTGCTTTGTCTATATACAGCGTAAAAAGACAACGACGTCTCTTCGCCTAAAATAGGAATAATTATTTTATCTCCTCGTTTATCGAGTTTCATACTGATATCGGTTTGAAAGCTAGGTATTGATGAATATTTAGCAACCTCTCCTACGCTGTCGCGTTCAAGTTTATAAAACTTTGATTTAGGGAGTCTTCTTTTTACAATGTCATCCCACACTCCTAAATCGTTTCCAAGAAGGAATGATTGACCATCGAGTTCCTCATACGTGACTGATTCTTTTTTTGCAAGAAAATGTTCTTTAGGTAAACAGACATATAACTTTTCATCCGTTACTTTTTCACATATTAAGCCTTCTTCGTCTACTCTTTCATTAATGAATGTAGTATCAACCAACCCTTCTTTAACTTCTTTTAAACACGTCTGTCGGTCACATATTTTATTTGTGTATCTATCATGGTTATTAAAAAAGAAATATGGATAATAATATAAGATTCCAGGCGCTGTCATCGATATATGAATCAACAATTCTTTTTCTTTCAGTTCTTCAGCTTTTTTCATTAGAAGATTATTTAACGCAAGAATGTCTCTTGCGTAATCAATTAGGATTTTTCCATTTTCATTTAAAGATATTTTGTTAACTTCACGCTTAAAGATGCATAGTCCAAGTTCAGATTCCAATCTTTGCATAGCCCTAGTTAAAGAAGGTTGGGAAATATGAAGCTTTTCACTTGCTTTCAATAATGATCCTTCTTCATAAAAGGCAATTAAATATTCTAAAAGATAAATGTCTACCATTTTTATTTCTCCTATACGTTTTAAGTATAGTAGATTAGAAAATCGATATAAACATTTTTCTTCACCATTATCTAAAATTAATATGGAGGTTAAAAGAAAATGAAAACATTAATTGCTTACTTCAGTTGGTCAAACAACACTAAAAAGTTAATCGAAGAGGTCAACGGCAACTTCAATTATGACGTCATAAGAATCGAAAGAAAGATTCCATATTCAAAAGACTATAACCAATGTGCATATGTCGAAGCGAAAAAAGAACGGAATGAGAGGGAGCTTGTAGAAATTAAAGATATCCAATTTAATATTAGCTCTTATGATAGGATATTACTTTTCTTTCCTATTTGGTGGTACACCTTTCCAATGCCAATTGGAACATTCGTGAAAAATAATCTAAAAGAATATAAAGGCGAAGTCATCGTATTCGCCAATAGTTACACAAATGACCCTCAATATATGGCTAATAGCCTTAAAGATCTTAAGGAATTAAATCCAAATCTCGATATCAAAGAAGGCTTATTAAACAAATCTGTTGAAGAACACATTTCATTAATTAAAAAGGAGGAAAAATAATGGATACTTTCAAACTTTATAACGGGGTGGAGATACCATCAAATGGCTTTGGTGTTTATCTAATCTCCAAAGACGATTGTCTTTCAAGCGTTCTTGCTGCATTAAAAGCTGGATATAGGCACATCGACACAGCTCAATCATATTTCAACTAGGAAGAGGTCGGCGACGCGATTGTCGAATCGGGAATTGACAGAAAGGATATTTTCTTAACCACGAAAGTATGGATCGACAATTATGGCGAAGGAAAAACATATGCTTCAGTAATTGAATCACTAAGAAAATTAAAAACAACCTATATCGATTTAATTCTTCTTCATCAGCCAGTTGCTGATTATTATGGCGCATATAGAGATTTAGAGAAACTCTATAAAGAAGGCAAAGTTCGAACGATTGGTGTATCAAACTTCTATTCTGACAGACTTGTTGACATCTGCCAATTCAGCGAGATTAAGCCAATGGTCAATCAGATTGAAGTCAATATCTTCCATCAAAGAAATGAAGATAAAATGTGGGCGGATAAATATGGTGTTATCTTAGAAGCTTGGGCTCCATTCGCAGAAGGAAGAAACAACATGTTCGACAATGAAGTACTTCTTTCTATCGCAAAAAAACACGATAAAAGCGTAGCTCAGGTAATTCTTCGTTGGCTTTACCAAAGAGGAATCGTCTCGCTTGCCAAGTCAACACACGAAAATCGTATAAAAGAGAACTTTGACATTTATTCCTTCTCCCTTGATGAGGATGACATCAAACTTATTGAAGCATTAGACAAAAGAGAATCTATTTTCTTTTCTCATCAAGATCCTGCCATAATCGAATGGTTTGGAAAATTGATCATAGAAAGAAGGGGGAAGTAAAAAAACACAAGGAGAATAAAATATGAATAAAATATTATCTTTATGCATATTATCTTTCATACTCCCTTTAACAGCTTGCAACTCAAATCAAAACAATTCATCCAATCATACAAGCGAAACACCAAATGATAGCGATGATTCAAGTGATAACACACAAATAAAAGCTTTAGTGATTTATTTTTCAGCGACAAATCATACTGAAAATGTAGCGAATACGATCGCCAATTATATAGACGCACCGATACAAAAATTAGAACCAACCAATCCATATACAAGTACAGATCTGAATTATTCAAATGATGATAGCAGAGTAGTAAAAGAACACCAAATTACGCTAAACGGCGAAAAAGTCAATGTCGAACTTGTAACAACATCGTTTAAAGAATTCGCTTCTTCGAATTACATATTCCTAGGGGCTCCTGTTTGGTGGCAGCAATTAAGTTGGGTAATTGAAAACTTTGTTTCAGATAATGATTTCTCAAACAAAACAATCATTCCTTTTGGAACAAGCGCTAGTTCTTCATTTAACTTAAATAATCTTACACCGTTGACAGAAGATGACGAAAACGTCACTTGGCTTAGTCCTAAAAGATTCTCTTCAAGCGTTACTTCAAGTACCGTCATAAGTTGGATTGAAACATTAGGTTTTGACTTCAAGTGAAATTATGAAAAATATGGAATATATAAAATTAAATAATGGTGTAAAAATGCCTATGGTTGGATTTGGAGTGTTTGAAATTCCAAAAGAACTTACTGCACAATGTGTTTATGATGCAATCGAATGTGGTTATCGTTTAATTGATACGGCACAAGCTTATTACAATGAATCAGAGGTCGGTGAAGGAATTCAAAAAGCAATTCAAAATCTTGATATAGAGAGAAAAGATATTTTTATTACAACAAAAGTATGGGTGACAGAATTTGGTTATGAAAAAACAAAAGCATCCATAGAAGAGTCTTTAAGAAAATTAAAAGTAGATTATATCGACCTTGTGTTAATTCATCAATGTTTGTCAGATTATTATGGGGCATATCGTGCTTTAGAAGATTTGTATGATGAAGGCAAAATTAAAGCTATCGGTATTTCTAATTTTAGTGCAGAACGTATGACTGACATTGCAACTTTTAATCGAATCGTCCCTGCTGTTAATCAAGTTGAAACACATTTATTTTGGCAGCAGTATAAACTACATGAATGGATGACAAAATACAACATTCAACATGAAGCATGGGGTCCTCTTGCTCAACACAGATTAAAAGAAATTATTGATAATCCTATTGTAAAACAAATTGCAAAATCTCATAATAAAACTCCTGCTCAGATTGCACTTAGGCAGCAAGTTCAACGTTGAATTATTGTAATTCCTAAAAGTGTTCATAAAGATCGAATGAAACAAAATCTAGATATTTTTGATTTTAAATTAACAGATAAAGAAATGGATCAACTCAAATCTTTAGATGAGAACAAATCGATGTGGGCTGAATATGATGATCCAATGATAGTTCAATATGCAATGGCTGAAGAATAGTTCAGTGCATTTTTAGTTGAATTTATAGGTATGTAATATTTTAATGTTTGTCACAAGTAGAAATAAAATTATATTTATCGTTATTATTTTTAAATGTTAATTAAAAATGTAAGTATCACAATTATTTAAATATGAGCTTATAAAACCAATTATTTTTAAAAATTATAAAAATACTTTTTCTTTTAGAGAGGTATTAAACATTAAGATAAGATTGTTAGCAATTATAAAAGATGCCTAATTTCAAGTGTTAAATTATCTAAAAATATGAGTGCTATTTAGCATTGAAATATTTAAGTTTATTTCATAAACCTATTTTAATTTTTGCCTAATTTAGCCAAAATTCTGGAGGAAGTTCCATTTCTTTTGGTGGACCTAAGTAAAGAGGAGACAAACTTTATTTAAGAATCTCCCAATATCCGGTTTTATTAGATCCTACTCTCTTTATATAACCTTCCTTTTTTAACTTTGATATAGCATTATCTATAGATGTCTTACTCAAATCACATAAAATAGATAATTGTGGTTTCGTAATATTAGCATTATTTCTTATTTCTGCAAGAACTTTAATTTGTGATAAAGTTAATTTTTTATCACCCACTTTATCACCCACTTTATCACCCACTTTATCACCCACTTCGTTGATTCTATTGAAAGGTATTGTAACAATAATAGAGTTGTCATTTATTGAAATAGATTTTTTAGAATACTTTGAAATTATTGTAGGAACTCCTCTTCCGGTTTTTTCACTTATATGTAATTGCAAAAACATTTCTGATAATTTGTCATTCACTGGAATTGAATGCCCTTCATAAAAACCATTTAGTGTTTGAAGTGGAGCTAACGTTCCTCTAGATAGTATTTCTATTCTATCAGAATAAACAGTTATCATTGGTTCATTTAAATGAACCCATTCGTTGTGCAAAAATGCATTAATAACGGCTTCTCTAAACGCATCAAAGTCGAAAAGCATTATTTCTTTTCTTTCCATAATCCTCCCAGTTTCATCAGCTTGGGGTATATTAAGAATCTCGCCATAATTCAATACATCGTTAAGCGAATATAATAAGCATTTATATCCAAATTCTTTTACGGAATACAATTTAGATGCCTTTGTTTTACCATCAAAAATCGCCACTCTTATTGGCACATGCGAATTATCAGAAAGCAATTGTGCCATTATATTGTATTCGTTACTATCAGTTAATAAGTGAAGATTCTTTTTAAATGTCTTTTCATTTATTTTAATGCTTTTTGAAGCATAATACATTTTCAACTGTTCGAAAGATGAATCTTGATATTCACTTTTTTTATTGTTTATAGTCGTCAAACCAAACGTTAGAGTTTGAAACAAAAAAGCTTCTCTTTCAGGATATTTTCTAATATTCTCCTTACTAGAACCAATTCTAATGTAACGTATATTTTTAAATGCTGTAGGAACAATTTTTGCAGCAGGAATCGTAAGTATAACAATTCTTTTACCATTAATCTTAGTTTCATCAAAAAAGAAATTAATGCTTGGGTCAAGATTTCTTGCTAAATAATGTTGAATGGGCTCATTATTGTCATCTCGATTATAATCAAAACTAGTACCAACAATAGAATGATTTTTATCATCAACGCCCCAAATCATATAAGCGCATTGTCTTCCAAGCATGGCTGCACTATTTGAAAGAGAAGAAATATATTCCCCCAATTGATCTTTTTCAAACCAATTTTCCTTAAATTCAAACCATTCTCTCTCGCTATCATACGATATACATTCATTTATAATTTCATCTTTATCAATCATTTTATCACCCACTTTTCTTATATTTATTATAACACAATGATGGGTGATAAAACAATGCAAAAATATCATTTAAAAAAATAGCAGCTCTCGCCACTATTTGTTCTTCTTTCTATTACGGGCAACATCCATCTGTGCCCTTACAACGAAATGTCCAGGAACATAATATATTCCAATTATGCAACTGGTGTTCGTCTCCTTTTCGTTTGTGTGTGATTACCTATATTGATACAATTTGCGTACACCCTTAAAAAGTGCATACAATTCGTTCAAAATGCGTACAGTTAAATAAAAGAAAAAAACCTCCCAACGAGTAGAAGGTCTGTAATTGTTTCCGTTACCGAATGTGCGCTAGCCTTTTAACGTGGTCCTAGACACTACGCTGTCCACGATCCAATCTCACGAGTAGATAATAGTCTTTGACTATAAGTATTCTAGACTGCTTAAATAAATAGAAGGTTCAAAAAAGTCACCTTTTTAAGTTGTGATTTCCTTGCAATTTTACAATAAATGCTCATCTTTGTTATATTGCATACCACCACAATTCAAAATAACTAAGCCTAATTAGCATTCATTTTTGAGTAGACTTGCTTAATCGCTTCGTTCTTTATCTCAAAGGCAATCTTGCTGTCGGTTATCTTATATGCTACCTTGTATTGATATCCCGTAACGGGAACTTCCAAATATTTATCAGCTTTTTTGAACAAACATAGACTTAGGTAAAATTCTACGTCTGTCTTATCGAAAAAAACTGTTTTCTAAACTAAACACGGTTTCTTTTTTATAACTATAGTTTCCGTCTGACACCGTAAACGAATAATCGTCGTTTTCAAGATTTTCTATACTTTGTAAAACCGTTCTGCTTCCATCATTCTTTGATATTATAAAACCCGCTTTATAATTTTCAAGACTTACAGTAACAGAGTTTATTCCGTAAGAAACGGTAAAAGAAACGGCATCGAGTGGAAACTCAGAATTAAGATTTAAAATTGAAAAAGAACAAATCCTTTTTTCTTCGGTCGGCGTAGGTTGCGGCTTTTCTTCAGTTTTTTTACCACAACCGACAAATAATAAAGATGTGAGTATCAACATAAATGATAAAGCAAGCGAAACTATATTTTTTCTCTTTAACATACTGTATTTCATCTCCTGTTAATTATAACGTTGCAAACGATTTTGATTAATTCTTAGATTGATTATCGCTGATGCATAGTCTAGTTTCATACTATCATCTCCATGCAAATTGTTAAAATCTATTAAACATTGTAGCACTTTTTTGAGAAAAATGCAAGCAGATTACGGAATAATGCCGAAGCTAAAATGCGATTTTATAAAAAAATATCAATCGTTCCGTAGCAATATCTTAAAAAAAGAGCCTCATAAAAATGCTGTTTGACACTTCTACAAGGCTCTGAATGTTGCTGGCAAAAAGGATAAATGTTTCTATCTGCAATGAAAAAAAGGTTTGACACAATTTGTATCAAGCCTATTGCTTCTTTAATGGTGGAGATGCGGAGAATCGAACTCCGGTCCACTTAATGTTCCACATAGATTACTACAGTTTATAAGGAATTTAAATTTCGCGACTTATCAACTCCTTCAAACTTTACATCGCTAGATTATATAGTTTTCGTTAGCAGCTATAACCATCACTACTACTTATTTTCTATTTATGACAGATGACTTAAACGTGAGAAAATGCACCCTTAAGATCCGTGCTTTCTAGTTAAAGAAAACTACAAGGCTGAACTAAGCAGCAAAAGCAAGATTTAAATTTCTGTTGCCAGATATTATTTTTTAGCTTTTAACGAAGCAACTCGACTGCAATCTATGCTAATCATTAAATGTCGAAACCAAGACATCCCCAGTAGAAAATATATTACCAATTTTAAACTTTTAATACAAATAGAATATTTGTATAATAACGAATTTTAGTTTATACTAATTAAGAAAATTTGAGGAAAATATATGGGTAAAACTAAGAAAGCAAAAGTAATTAAAAATAAAAAGAAATTCCCTTGGGGAAGAATTTGGTATTATATTAAAAGTTTATTCGACAATTCCATCGCTATGGAATGTGGAATGAAAAGCAAATGGTATGTCACTGCATTAGTATTTGTATTCAGTTTAATGATATCCATCGTACCAATCACAGTTCAAACATCTCAAACTAGTGGATCATCATTTGTTAATACTTCATATAATGATCCATATTATTATGGTTTAAATTCATATATGAAAGATACTACTTCTACCGATATCACATTTAAAGATGATAAAGCAACTAGTACATGGAACAATAACAATAAAGCTTTATATACCGCTACATTCGATTATGAAATCGATGGAACTAAAGATAAAAAATTATTAGAAATCTTCTATGTTAATTTAGAAACTACCGATGCTAATTTCGCTAATACATTAAATAACATTAGAAAAGGTAATTACAATACTTCTGGAGAAATTATTGAAGGAAGTGAAAACGTAAGAAACACCAGCTTTATTTTATTTACTCCAACTTATTTTGAAGCTTGGATTTATAAATTAAATTCTTCTAGTGCTTCAGGTAGTATTAGCGGTGATTATAATTGCTTTAGAGTTTCTTTACAAAATAAATCATTTAAAGAAATATTAAATATCCAAAAAGATGGGTATGAAGCAGGAAGTGCAAATTTATATTTAAATAACTTCTACGATTTCGCTCATGATGTATATATCAACAATCGTACTAAATATACTTGGATTAACTTTGGAATTGTCGCTGGATTAAATGCAGGTATCACATTATTAATGGGATTATTGTTCTTCGTTATGACTAGAGGTAAAAACAATCCACTTAAGACAGTTGTCAAATGGTACCATGGATTTGGTATCGCAAGTTGGTTGATGATTTCTCCAGCTATTCTCTCTTTAATTTTAGGATTTACAATGTCTCAACTCGGAATGATATTCTACGTATTATTCTTCGGTATAAGATCAATGTGGTTATCAATGAAGAATTTAAAACCACAATACACACAAAACTAATAAATATTAAATTCAATATAAAAGCCATCAATCGATGGCTTTTTTTTGACTATCACACATTATCATTCATTATATATTCAGCTTGTTTTATAACATCATTAACAGCTTCTTTGGTATATTCTGGGGGATAATTATATCTTTTTAGGCATTCCTTTATTTTTGTTCTCATTTTAGCTCTAGTCGATTCTTTGTTAGACCAATCTGTTAAAGCGTACTCTTCTACTACTCCTTTTAGTTCATGAGCAATTAACTTTAATGTTTCATCATTTAATAACTCTTTTGCAGATTTATCTCTCATTAAAGCATCGTAAAACGCTCTTTCTTTGCCAAATATGCCTAATTTATTGGCTTCTTTTTCATCGTGAACCATTTCACTTGCAAAATTAACTAATTCTACAATAGTTGTTTCTGGCATAAAAAAAGCGTCCCTATCATTATAAGCTTCAAGGATTTTCCTTAATCTTCTGCTATAATCTTGAGATTTAAAGAAATTATTTTTTCTACTTTCGTAAATTGCTCTTTCTAATAACTTTTTAACAATTTCTATAAATACATTAGGAGGATTCATTTTTCTTAATTCTTCAATTTTTTCAAGGCTTAAAAGATTAATTACGTTTTCATCTGATTCAGTGTCTTTTGTTAATACTTTTACCTCATCACCTTTAATTGCATCAACCAAAAGATTTGCAACATAGCTATTCATTTCTTTTGTTGAAATTACACCTATTTTATTTCTCAATTTTAAAATATAGCTCCTAATTGCTAAATAATACATAACATCATCCTTTTCGTCAGAAGTGCAAATTCCTCCACAAACAACAAAGGCCTGTTTAATGCTTAAAGATAAATCCTTAATAAACGGATCTTCCCTTTCTTTTTTATTTTCTAAAACAAATTGAGCACCTTCCTGTATAGCAGTAAACCTCAATAAAGCTTCCTTACTATAAAATTTTGATTTATCAACTTTATAAAACCATTCATTTAAAATACTCAATTTTTCTTTTAAAACATTATAAATCTCATTTTTAACATCTCTTAAATTGCTGTTTTTATCTCGGCTTGTATATTCAGAAAGAGCATCGTTTAAAGCGTTATTTAAACCAATGTAATCAACAATTAATCCAGCATCTTTTCCTGGATAAACTCTATTAACACGAGCGATAGCCTGCATTAAATTATAAGATTTTAATCTCTTTATAAAATACATAACATCTAAGTCTGGTACATCAAATCCAGTAAGCCACATATCAACTACAATTGCAATTTTATATTTAGAATTATCCTTTTTAAACTCTTCACCTAATTCTTTACGATAACTAGAATTACCAAATTCTTTTCTCATCTCTTCGTTATCTTTATTAGATTCAGTAACTACTAAAATGATTTCATCTTTCATTTCGGGGCATAGTTCATTAACTATTTTTTTATATAATTTATATGCTGCAACCCTTGTTTGGCAAACAATCATCGCCTTTCCATTTAATATATCTTTTCTTTCATTATAGTGTTCCATAATATCTTTAGCAAAAAGATTAATCATATCATCATCTTCTAAAATTACTTTAATCTTAGACATTTCAGCTTTCGATCTTTCAATAGAATTTTTATCAGCTTTATCTGTTGTTTCTAAAACATTATAATAATTATCAATTTCTTTTAAAACTTCATCATTTGTCCACACTTTAGCAAGCCTAGATTCATAAAAAATCTTAACAGTTGAACCGTCTATAACCGATTGAGTCATATCGTAAACATCAATAATATCACCAAAAATATCTGTAGTTTGCTTATCTTTAGTTGAAATTGGAGTTCCTGTAAAGCCAATAAAAGTTGCATTAGGCAATGCCTCTCTTATATATTTTTCAACACCATACTTAAATACAGCTTCCATCTCATCAGTTTCTTTATTCTTTTCATAATATACAGTTTCGTATATTCCATAGTGACCTCTATGAGCTTCATCTGTCATAACTATAATATTATTTCTCATATTTTGAGGTAAATTATTCTTATCAAACTTTCCAACTGTAGTAAATATAACTCCACCACTATTTTTATAAAAATCAATTTTAGTTAATAAATCTTCTCTAGATTTAACAATTACTGGCTCACATTGCAAATAATTTCTTGCGCTATAGAAAGTTTTATAAAGTTGATCATCTAAATCAATCCTATCTGTTAATATTACTATTGTAGGAATATTTAAAGACTTTTCGATAGATAATCTATGTGCCAACATTACCATTGAATAAGATTTTCCACTACCTTGTGTATGCCAAATAATTCCCGCTTTACCATCTCCGTTTGGCTTTTTCGTTTTCAATATAGATTCTAAAGCTTTATTAACTCCAAAATATTGATGGTATTGAGCCATTATTTTAATTGGTTTATTGTTTTTATCTAATATAAAAAAGATATTATTTTTAATTACATCTAAAAGTCTTTTTTTATCAAATAAGCCATCTATTAATACATTTAATTTAGTAACACAAGTGTCATCATATCCTTTTTCACCATTAATGCTCTTCCATTCGTTATATCTATCATAATCAGAAGTTAATGTTCCTACTTTTGTCGATACTCCATTCGACACGACTAAAAAAGAGTTGTAATTAAATAATGTTGGTATATCATAACGATATCCATTGTGTTCTGAATTTGATCCTAATTGTGTATAAGCATCATCTTCTAACTCAGCATTACTCGCTTCTTCATCAAAAGACTTTAACTCCATAACAATAAGAGGCAAACCATTAATAAAAACAATAACATCAGGAATCCTTGTATTTCTTCCTTCGTTAAACTTAATTTGGTGTGCAACTTGAAAAACATTATTTTCAGGATTATCAAAATCTATTAATCTAATTAAAGGATTTACTTTGTATTTTTTTGTCTCGACTGTAATTGTGTTAACTAAATATTTATGAAAAGCAAAATTTCTTTCAAATAAAGAAGGGTTTTCAAGTCTAGAAATTGTATTGATAACATCATTTAAAATATTTTCATCATCTATATTATTTATTTTTCTTAAGCTTTCTAGCAAAAGTTCTTTATTGAAAAATTCATCTAATCTACGATTTGATATCCAAGTATCATTTTCATCAATAAACTCGTAACCTTTATTTTTTAATAAAGATATAATTGTCTCTTCTACTACTGATTCATATACAACCATATTATTTCCTTCTTTTTAACATTAATTTTAAATTATTTTAACATCTTTACACATTTTATTAAATTTTTTATATCGATTTTATTAAAATTTATACTTTTAATATACATAGTTAACACTATAGGTAGTGTTGATGATTTGATTGAAAATTATCAAGAACAAATAGATAAAATAGAACAATTATGTTTATCAAAGGTTGATTATTTAAACTCAAATAATGAATTAAATTGTTTATCAAATATATGTAGTTTTAATAAAGGTATTGAAATAGGTTCGGCAAATTATAAAGAAACTTATAATAATGAACATATAAATTATATTCGAGTAGGCGACTTATTAACATTATCAAATACTTTTATTGATAAGACTTTAAAAAGTAAAATAGCTAATAACAATGATATATTAATTGCTTTTGACGGAGCCCCTGGAAGAATTGCAATTGGGTTAAATGGTGCTTATTCATCAGGAATATATAAAGTTGAATGTGATGAATTATATAAAGGATTTATTTACTTTGAACTAAAGAGTGATTTAAATCAGACTATAATTAAAAATCATTCACAAGGAACTACAATATTACATGCATCTAAAAGTATTGAATTTTTGTCTTATGTGAAATGCGATATAAAAGAAATACAATGTTTTAACGTGTATTTTGATTTATTAATTACATTAAAATCTAAAATTGATTCACTAAAACAAGTTAAATCAATACTTTTAAATAAATATTTTAAATAAAAGAGGAATCTACAAAATAGCCTCCAATGTCGAGGTTTTATTAAATATCACCAATCTACAAGCGAATCAACAATTTTTTGTTGCTCCTCGCTTGTTTTTCTTAAATAAATTCTAGTAGTTTCAATTGATTCATGTCCCATTAGATCTGCAAGTAAAGCTATATCTTTTCTTTTTTCTAGGAAATTCTTAGCGAATCTATGCCTAAAAGAATGTGGATATATAACATTTAAATTCATTTTATATTTTGCAGCTAAAGTTTTTAATTGATGTGCTATTCCTCTAGTTGTTATTTGTTTACCGCCTTTATTTAAAAATAAATAACCTTCAGTTCTATTAATAGAATCATAATATTCCTTAGCTTTAGTTCTTAATTTTTTTGGAATAAATATTCTTCTAATTTTACCTGATTTAGTATACAGATCAATATAACCTCTAGATAAATGCTCATACTTAAATTGAATTAATTCAGAAACTCTAGCACCTGTAGCACCTAAGAACCTTACAACATAATACCATTCATAATTTTTATCTTTATATAATTTATTTTTAAAAAATTCATAATCAGCATCGCTGATTACATTTTCTAAAAATGATTTTTGTTGAACTTTAATATATTTAAGTATAAGTTTTTCTTTACCAATATATTCTAAATATTTATTAATACCCTGAATTCTTAGATTTACTGTTTTACCTTTATATTTATCAACTAAAGAAGCCTTAAATGCTAATAAATTTTGTTTTGTTATTTCATCAAACTCATTAAAGAATTGAGCAACTGCAATTGAATATGATTCAATCGTATTCTTAGATAGATTTTGATGTAATAAGAAATCTTTATAATCTTTCATGAAAAATACCTCCTTTGTAGAAGGTATTTTATTTAGAAATATTTATTTAATAATATATCTTTTTGTTTCTTTAAAATATTAATCTTTCTTCTAAGTAATGATAATTCATTAACAAGATGTTTATATTTACTATCAAATGCCTCGACTTCATTTTTTGTTAAATAAGGTACTTGTATTTTTAAGAATGTATCATTATTTATACCTGCCATAGTTGTGCCTACTGAATTTAAGTCTCTTTGAATCAGAAAAGAATTAGATATAACTATTGCTGTAAGTAATGATAAAGGTAAGTCAATAGTTGCTTCAATACCAAAGAATCCTGTTGATAGTATATTATTATCAACTATATCTTTATCATTTTCAGTTATGATTAATATTTTATTTGAATCTTTCATTTTTGCAAACCATACACTATTCTGTATCGGTTGCATATTTGCTCTAGAAGGACGTTTAGAAAAAGTGATTGTTTCACCGTTAGATATATTATTGATACCTTCTACGCTTGAAGTATCTAAATATATCTTATTTTTGTCAAATGAAGTAATTCCCGATTTAATAATTTTAGGATTATAGTTACTAATAGATGTGAAATCTGAATAGCTACTTAATGCAGTGGGTAAAATTGCGCAAATTTTATTAATCTGTTCTTGATAATTTTCAATCAAATCATCAACACTACCTATAGTGTTAACTATGT
>CAVKZO010000009.1:0-31275 GCA_963661135.1 Lachnospiraceae bacterium
ATTTATATTTTTGATAGTAATATTATTTAATTTGCTTTATAAAAATAATATGTTTTTATATAATTATAGGTATGGCAATTAATGAAATTAAAGTTATTGGAGCAAAAGAAAATAACTTAAAAAATATAGATGTTACGATACCAAAAGATAAGCTTGTGGTTTTTACTGGTGTTAGTGGAAGCGGAAAATCTACTTTAGCTTTTGATACTATTTTTGCTGAAGGACAAAGGAGATATGTTGAAAGCTTGTCGAGTTACGCTAGACAATTTTTAGGTAGTTTTGAAAAACCGGATGTAGAATCTATTGAAGGATTATCCCCATCAATTTCAATCGATCAAAAAAGTGTATCTCATAACCCTAGAAGTACGGTAGGTACAGTTACCGAAATATATGATTATTTAAGACTTTTATATTCTAGAGTTGGAGTACCATATTGCCCAACACATAATAAACCTATTATTTCTTTTAGTATTCAAAAAATAACTTCAATTTTATTAAATTACCCTTCAAATACTAGACTTCAAATTCTTTCTCCTATTGTTAGAAATGAAAAAGGAAGTCAAAAAGATATTATAGAAAAGATAAGAAAGAATGGTTTTAATAGAATTAGAGTTGATGGAAATATAGTTACTCTTGATGAATTTGATACTATTTTAGATAAAAATATTAGACATTCAATAGATATAGTTATAGATAGAATTGTTTTGAAAGAAGATTCTAGATCTAGAATTTATGAGGCTTGTGAATTAGCTAGTGAATGGAGTAATGGCTTTGTACTTGTTTTAATTAATAATGAAGAAAGATTATTTAGTGAACATAGTGCTTGTGATGAATGTGGTTTTACTGTTCCAAAATTAGAACCTAGATTATTTTCTTTTAATTCCCCTTTAGGATGCTGTAAAGAATGTAACGGATTAGGAATTAAACAAGAAGTAGATATAGATTTACTTGTTCCTAATAAAGAGATATCTATAGATGATGGAGCTATTATATATTATAAAAACACTGTAAATACAACAAATCTCGATTGGCAAAATTTTAATGTATTATTAGATTATTATCATATTAAAACTGATGTTCCTTTTAAAGAATTATCTAAAGATGATATAGATATTATTTTAAATGGATCTAAAAAACCAATTAGTTATTCAATCACTTCAGTAAGTGGTAATGTAAGTAAGAAAAATGGATACATCGAAGGATTAAAAACTAAAATTGAAAGATTATATAAAGATACAACAAGCGAATTTAATAGAGAATATTATTCTAAATTTTTAAAGGATAAAGAATGTCCAAGTTGTCATGGAGCTAGATTATCTCAAGAGGTATTAAGCGTAAAAATAGACGGGAAAAACATATATGATTTATGTTTATTAAGCTTAAAAGACTTTTATAAATTTATAATTGAATTACCATCAAAATTAACAGATTACCAAAATCAAATTGCTCAACTTGTTATTAATGAACTTAAAAATAGAGTTAAATTTTTGCTTGATGTAGGATTAGAATATTTAAATTTAGCACGTTTATCTATGACTTTAAGTGGTGGAGAAAGTCAAAGAATTAGATTAGCAACTCAAATAGGATCTAAATTGAGTGGAGTTTTATATGTTTTAGATGAACCTAGCATTGGTCTTCACCAAAAAGACTCTGAAAAACTTATTAATTCATTGAAAGAAATGAGGGATTTAGGCAATACTTTAATTGTTGTAGAGCACGATGAAGATATGATTAGAAGTGCTGATTATATTGTAGATATTGGCCCTGGAGCTGGAATTCACGGTGGAAAAGTTATGGCTTCAGGTGGTTTAAAAGATATCGAAAACACTACTGAAAGCATCACTGGTCAATATTTAAGTTATAAAAAATATATTCCAGTTCCTCCTTATAGAAATAAAGGAAATGGTAATTATTTAGAGATTAAAGGTTGTAAATTAAATAATTTAAAAAATGTTGATTTTAAGATTCCGTTAGGATGTTTAGTTTGTGTTACTGGAGTTAGTGGAAGTGGTAAATCTAGTTTAGTTAATGAAACATTATATAAAGCTTTATATAGAGAAATCGAAGGGACTGAAACTAACCCCGGACCATATTTAAAGCTAATAGGATCAAAAAATATTGATAAAGTAATCAATATTTCTCAAGAACCTATCGGAAGAACTCCTAGAAGTAATCCTGCAACTTACGTAAAAGCTTTTGATGATATTAGAGATATATTTGCTAATACTGTTGAAGCTAGAGCTCATGGCTACGATAAAGGAAGATTTTCTTTTAATAATCCAGGAGGTAGATGTGAACATTGTTATGGAGCAGGTGTAACGCGTATTCCGATGAATTTCTTACCTGATGTATATGTTAAATGCGATGAATGTGATGGAAAAAGATATAATGAAGAAACGTTGATGTGTACATATAAAGGTAAAAATATATTTGATGTTTTAGAAATGACCATAGAAGATGCTTATGAATTCTTTAAAGCTACACCAAGCTTAGCTAGAAAACTTAAAACTTTATGCGATGTTGGTTTAGGCTATATGAAAGTCGGTCAACCTGCTACTACATTAAGTGGAGGTGAAGCTCAAAGAGTTAAGTTAGCTTATTATCTTCAAAGAAAACCAACTGGGAAAACGCTATATATTTTAGATGAACCTACAACAGGACTTCACGTTGATGATGTCGCTAGATTATTAAAAGTAATTGAGCAAATCGTTAATAATGGAGATACAGTTCTTATTATTGAACATAATTTAGAAGTTATTAAAGTAGCAGATTACATCGTTGATTTAGGACCTGATGGCGGTGATGGAGGAGGAACTATCGTAGCGACTGGAACTCCAGAAGAAGTTAGTAAAAATCCATCGAGCTACACAGGTGTTTATTTAAAAAAAGTATTAGATATAGATTCTAAAAGAAAGGAGAAATTAAAATGAGTTTTGCATTAGGTATAATTGGTTTTATATTAATCGCCGCTGGAATTATTGGATATGGTTATTTCTTTAAAAACAAATTTTATAATAATAAAGAAGATTTCTCTCCTTTAATATTAAAAAAATATTGTTTGTATTTAATTGTTCCTGCTATTTCTTTTTTATTGGGTTTTGTTTTGGTTACTACAAGATATTATACAAATCCTTATATCCTTTCTTATTTTGAAAGTAACTCTATAGTCATCACTAGCTTAAGTTACTTCATGATTTATTTTGGTGAAATATTATTTGTATTGTTTTTAATAACATTTTTATCTTGTTTATTTTTTAGAATGTATCTTTCTAGAAAAAATAAGAAATTTGATAATATTTTAAGAATTATTCAATATGTTAGTATCGTTGCTGCAGTTGGATTTTTCTTATTGTATATGGAAGGACAAGCGCCATATTTAATTTATCCTTTAGCTAATGTTATTGTATTTTGTAAAGATGGTGTCGTAATGATAAATACAAATTCTACAACTGGAAAGAATTATTTAACTAATTTAGGAGATTCTTTCCACTTCCAAATTGCATTATACGCAATATTTATTATTAGTGGAGCTTGCCTAGTATTCTATATTTGTGATCATAAATTGTATAAAGAATATGGCCATCATGGATTAATTACTACTTGTTTCTTCATCGCTTTTCCTTGTGGAATATTAGGTGCTAGAGCATGGTACGTAATTGGAAACTGGACTAGAGATGGATTTAATTTAGATCCAAGTAAGATATTTAGAATTTGGGAAGGCGGCTTAGCAATTATGGGCGGAGCAGTCTTTGGAATAATTGCTGGAATCACTGTTATGATTGTTTATAAAATTGTTAATAGTAGATATAAACCAATTGATTATTTATTGCTTGTAGATATTATAGTTCCTACTATTTTAGTTGCTCAAGCTATCGGAAGGTTTGGTAATTTCTTTAATAATGAAGTTCATGGTGAAGCTTTTGATATTCAATATTTTGGTTGGTTACCTTCTTTCATTAAAAATAATATGCATTATTCGAGTACTTGTAAGACTTTAGAAACTAGTGAAATTTATTTACCTTTATTTTTTATTGAAGGGATAGTTAATTTATTTGGTTATTTCTTTATTGAATATGGTATTAGAAATTTATTTGGTATCAATTACATCAAACACCATAATTATCATCCAGAAGGAAGCTGCGTTGGATGGTATATCGCTTGGTATGGTGCAACTAGAGCGGTACTAGAACCTTTAAGAAATCGAAATTATAACATGGGGGAAAACGATAATTTTTCTAATGTTAGTGCTTATTATATGATCGGTATCGGTATGTTTATTGTCGTTTGTTGTATCGTTTTAAAAATACTTAACGAAAAAGGTATTGTTAAATATCAATGGCAAAAATATAACGAGCAATTAAAAGAAGAAAGTGAAGTAGAATAATGAGCAGATATAAAGCGATAGTTTTTGATATGGACGGAACTTTAATCGATTCTGATGAAGTAGTTATTTCAACACGGGAGGAATTAGTAAAAGCATATAAAGATAAAGATCATCAATATGATAGAGAATATTTTAGAAGATTCAGCGGACCTTCACTCGATTCTTCAATCGACTTTATGTTTCCTGAATATGATCACGATTTTATTAAAAATCAATACGGACTAAGAACAAGCAAATATTATGATATGTATTGTAAATTATTTGATGGAGCAAAAGAGGTTTTAGAAGCTTTAAAAAAAGATGGATATAAATTAGCGATACTTACAACAAAAAAGAGAGAAAAAACGATATATTGTTTAAAAAAATATGGTGTTTACGACTTATTTTCTTTAATTATCGCTGCAGATGATGTAGTTAAGCAAAAGCCTCACCCTGAAGGATTAATAACTATTAAAGATAATTTCAAATTAAATAATGATGAAATATTATATGTTGGCGATAACGATATCGATTATTTAACTGCAAGTAGTTGTGATGTTGATTGTATATTAATGACAATGTGCAAAAGAGCATATAAAGTGAAAGTTAATCCAATATGTTATATAAATAATTACGAAGATTTATATAAGGAGATAAAGAATGGAAATCATTAAAGATATCGGAATTATTGGTGCTGGTCCAGCAGGAATGAGTGCAGCTTTATATTTATCAAGAAGTAAATATAGTTTTGAAATATTTGAAAAAGAAATGAGTGGTGGTAAATTAAATATTACTACTTCCATTGAAAATTATCCTGGAATTATGTCTACAGATGGTTTTTCTTTAGGAATGAGTATAAAAAAACAACTCGATGCTAAAGGTATAAAAATTAAAACAGAAGAAGTAAATAATATTGTTTTTGAAAATAATGTGTTTAAAATGACCACTATTGAAAATATATATTATTTTAAAAAAATTATTGTAGCGACAGGAAGTTCAAATAAGAAATTAAATATAGATAATGAAGAAAAATATATAGGAAAAGGTATATCTTTTTGTGCAGTTTGCGATGGCTTCTTATTTAAAAAGAAAGATGTAGCAGTGTTTGCTAATTCTAGAAATGGTTATTTAGAAGCTTTATATTTAGCTAATTTAGTTAATAAAGTTTATTTAATTAGCGATAAAGAACAAGATGATGATGATGAAAATAATTTGGCAACTTTAAAATCACTCAATAATGTTGAATTTATTTCACCATATAAAATAATTTCTTTTAATGGTGATGAAACTTTAAAAAGTATTGATATCGAATCTTTAAAAAATAAAGAATTAAAAAGAGTTGATATTTCTGCATGTTTTCCTTTTGTAGGTGAAATTCCTACATCTTATTTTTTAAAGAATTTAAATTTAAATATGAATAAAAATGGTTATATAATCGTAGATAAAAATATGGAAACAAGTTTAAAAGGAGTTTATGCTTGTGGAGATATTATCGATAAGCCTTTAAGACAGGTTGTCACAGCTTGTAGCGATGGAGCAATCGCAGCAACAAGCATCATTAAGGAGTTAAATTCGAGTAAATAATATGGCAGAAGAAATCTCATTTACAGCACAAATTAAGGATGAATTGACATCATTAAATGATCTTTCAGTCGATATAGAAAGATCTATTTTAGGTGCTTTTATAAGATCTTCTGGTTTTATTAAATTTAAAGATGGTAAAACCTGTTTAATTTTAAAAACTGAAAATGCAAGAGTTGCTAAATTTATTTATAGCATTATTAAAAAGTTATATAAAGATGTAGTTATTTCTTTTTCATATAGAAAAAGTATGAAATTTTATAAATCTACTGAATATTTAATAAATATTTTAAGTGGAATGGAAACTATATTAAATGATTTAGATTTTGATTTATTTGAAAGCAAGATTCCTCTTTCTTTAACTAATAAAGAAAGTAAAATTAAAGGGTATTTAATGGGTTTATTTTTATCTTGTGGATCTTGCAATTCTCCATATACGTCTAATTATCATTTTGAATATTATTTAAATGATGAAGCGTTTGCTAAAGCTGTTTTAAAATTAACTTTGAAAATTAAAGAAGTAACTTTAAATTTTAAAGTTATTACTAGAAGAAATAAAACTATTTTATATTTAAAAAAGAGCGACCAAATTGTAAATATATTAGCTTATATCGGTGCTAATAACTGTTGTTTAAAGTTTGAAGATGTTAGAGTTGATAGAGATTTTAATAACAATAGTAATCGTTTAATTAATATGGATACATATAATTATAAAAAATCTGTAGATAAAGCTAATGAACAAATCGAACTAATTAATTTTATCGATAAAAAAATAGGGATTAAAAATATTGATAATGAAAAATTAAAATTATTATGTGAATTAAGATTAAAAGAAGTAGAGGCAACATATAATGATTTAGCAGCTATGATGAGTGAAAAACTAGGTAAAACAGTATCTAAATCAAATGTTAATCATCTTTTTATTAAACTTAAAAAGATGGGAGAAGACTATGGAAAAAATTGAGAAATTAAATATTAATGTTGAAATTGGAAAACGTATTGAATATCTAAGAAAACAAAAGAAATTTACTCAAGAAGAGTTAGCATTTCGTAGTAATATTAATAAAAATTATTTATGTGATATTGAAAAAGGTAGAAGAAATCCCACTTTGATTATACTTAGTAAAATATCTAATGGATTAGAGATTACATTAGAAGAATTGTTCAAAGGAATCGGATTAAATACGATGATTTAATATCTAGTTTTTAATACTAGAATTAATCGTTTTATAAAAAATAGGTAGTTTGACATTTATTTTTATTTGATATAAAATTTTTTTGATATGGAAAACGAAAATAAGAAGATTGATGAAGAGGAAAAAGAAAAGAAAATAACTAAAGGAAAGATTGTTGCTTTATCTGTTTCTTTAACGGTTTGTTCTGCATTAGGAATGGTAGCTGGTTGGTTTGTCGGTAGTTATTTTCATTTAAGTGAAGATGTCAATGGTAGTTTTGAAAAAGATGAAACTTCATTTAATAATATGAAAACTTTTTTAAGCGGAGAAAATAAAACAACTGATGATATATCAACAATTGATTTTACAGATTCTAAAGTTCTAGAAAAGATTGATGTAGGTGATATTGTCGGATATTCTTTTTATAATTTTGCTTATATTGAAGAGCATTGTAGTTATGTAGGATTCAATAAAGCTGTAAGTACTGCGGTTGGAGTTAAAAACGTTCAAGATGTCGTTTCTCAATATTATAAAAAAGACGGCTACATGACTAAAGAAAATATATGTAAATCCAGCACAGGTTTAGTTGCATATGGTGAAAGAACATTTAATTATGATTCGACTCAAGATGTAATTTTAAAACCTAAAATTTATAATTCACAAAAATATGATTATTATAGAGATAAAACAAATGTAGAATTTGATGAAACAAATAAGACATGTAAATCAACTTATGGAAAAAAAGTAAGTTCTATGTCTAAACCAGAAACATATATTAATATTTTAAGTTCAGTTCCTGAATTTCCTTTTGGCTACAATATTACTAAAGATGGTGTAGATCATAACAGTACACTAACTTCAAAAGATTATGATGGAAATGATATGGTTTTTGATAATTCTATTAAATTAGTTGATGGAAATTATGTCGTTAATTTAAAATTGAATTCTTTCGCTACAAGTGGATTAGTTAATTATATGTATACTTCAACTAGAGATCAAAGCGATTTAGCAAAAATGAAAAAACCACCTACTTATAATAGTATCGGTTGTAAAGTTACATTATCAAAAGATTTGAAAGTATTAGATATATATGCGATTGAAGATTATGCAGTTTATTCTAATTTAGCTACAGCTGCTACAATTGGATACAATCATATAGTTTTTAATTATGAAGAAAAAGCTATCCCTAAATTAAATGAGAGTGTCATTAATTACGGAATAGCCGAGGCAGGATTATGAAAGAATTAAAGTGGTATATAATTGTTTTGGCTTCTTTATTGGGTTTCTTATTATTTTACACAATATTCTTTTTTATCTTTTATTTTATTTAATTTTTCTTTTCATTAAGCTCATTGAATTCAATACGCAAATTATAGTTACGCCAACATCAGCAAAAATTGCTAACCAAACAACTAAAGAATTTAAATTTAAAGATAAAGATGTATTTAATATTGAAAATACCATCATTCCTATTTTAATAATTAAAGAGAAGATAATATTAACTAATGCAACAATAGATGTTGTTTTAGCTAATTTTTTAATCTTTTTAACTGTAGATAATTTATCATCCATGATGACGATATCACTAGCTTCAACAGCAGCATCGCTACCTATGCCTCCCATCGAAACACCGATATCACTTAATGTAATACTAGGAGCATCATTAATTCCATCTCCAATAAACATTGTTTTATATCCTTCATTTTTATATTTTTCAATAATGGAAGTTTTGTCTTGAGGTAATAAGTTGGAATACGAATTAATACCTATTTTATTAGATATATAGTCTGCAATTTCTTTATTATCTCCAGTGAGCATAACTATATTTTTAATGCCTAATTGTTTAAGTTCTTTTATAGCTTCTTGACTATCTTCTTTAATAGCATCAAGAATTGTTAATGATCCAATATATTCATTATCGTAACTAACATAGATTATAGTTCCGATGTCGTTATTTTCTATAAATTCAATATTATTTGTTTCTAATAAAGATTTATTCCCTACTAATAATTGTTTTCCTAAATATTCAGTTTTAATTCCTTTTCCTAGTATAGTTTCATAATTTGTTATTTCAGATTCATATACTTTATTTTTATAGTTATTTTTAATAGCTATAGCGATAGGGTGAGATGAGTAATGCTCTCCATAGCTTGCTAATTTAAATAATTCATCTTTAGTGTGATCTTTAGCTAAATAGAAGTTACTTACTTCAAAATTACCTTTTGTAATTGTTCCAGTTTTATCTAAAAACACTGTATCAACTTCATTTAAATATTCTAAATAGACACTACCTTTAATCAATGCTTTATTTTTACTTGCTACGCCTAAAGAAACAAAGTAAGCAAGAGGTATGCTTATTACTAAACTACATGGACAAGAAATAACTAAGAAAGAACATCCTGTTGTAATCCAGTTTTGCCATAAAGAGATATCACCGAGCGAATTTTTTACTAATCCGATAATTAATGGAACTATTAAAGCACAAGCAAATGCTAACGATATAACAATTGGAGTATAAATCTTACTGAATTTAGTGATGAATTTTTCTTTCTTAGATTTCTTTTCACTTGATTCAGTAACTAATTGTAAAATCCTATTAATTGTTGATTCTCCATAAGTTTTAGTAACTTTTAAATAGAATACTGAAGAAATATTTATTGTTCCTGAAATGATAGCATCGCCTTCTTTTACGTCTAGTGGCAAAGACTCTCCAGTGATACTAGAAGTGTTTAAACTACTATTTCCTTTATATACGATTCCGTCAAGAGGAATTCTTTCTCCAGGTTTTATAATTAAAATATTATCAATTTTAACTTCTTCTGGAGTTACTCTGTTTTCTTTTCCGTCTACAAATAAAGTAGCGTAATCTGGTTTTAATTCTAATATTGTTTCAATGCTTTTCTTTGATTTATCTTTTGCATAATCTTCAAAAGCTTCACCGATTTGAAAGAATAAAACAATAGCTAAAGCTTCGACAAATTCAAAGATACAGAACGCTGCGATAGTAGCGATAATAGTTAAAGTGTTTTCGCTAAAAATCTCTTTTTCTTTAAAGCCTTCAAAAGCTTCGATATAAATTTCATAGCCTACAAAAATATAAGTTATTAAAGAAAGAGGAAAAAGTATTAAAAAGTCTACTGTATTAATGTTATAGATATTTTTTAATGAATCATCAATTGTAAATAATTCATAATTTCCTATAGTTAAATGTAAAACTAAAACTGTGATAGTGACTATTAAACCTAATATTAATTGTGTTTTCTTAAATTTACTCATATTTTTCTTCCCTTAAATGTCTTCTAGCTGTTTCAATAATTAATGAAACGTGTTCATCATCAAGTGAATAAAATACATTTTTGCCAACTTTATTGTATTTAATTAGATGATTTAATTTTAAATATGTTAATTGATGCGAAACCGCTGATTTAGTCATTTGAACAACTTCACATAAATCATTAACACTTAATTCGTTATTATCTAAAGCGAATAATATTTTTAATCTTGTCGAATCGGCAAATATTTTAAAAAAGTCACTGATATCGTAGATTTCGTTGTCTTTTAACATATTTTTTTTAGCTTTAGAGTATGCTTTTGGGTTTAATATATTAGTTTTAGCTTCCATAGTAATTCTCCTTTACGTTTAATATAATAATTGAGCAACTGTTCAACTGTCAAGAAAAAAAGCGTTCTTATTGTTAATTTATATTTTTTCTTTTATATTATTGAATATGAAAAACATTTTATTTTATAAATCAAACACAGGTTTTACTAAAGAATACTGCGATATGTTGGCTAATAGAATCGTTCCATTAGAAATATATGAAATTAGTAAAATCTCAAAAAAATTAATTAAAGACGCAGATAATATATTTTTTGGAGGTCCAATTAGAAATAATACTATTTTAGGATTAGATAAATTTTTAAAGAAATATAAATATATGGAAGGAAAAAATATATTTGTATTTGCTGTAGGTATTCAACCTCCTAGCGATGAAAAAAGAGAACTTGTAATCACTACAAATAATTTAGATTCATATCATGTTAGACTTTATCTTTTATTAGGTGGATTCGATATGAGTAGAATGAGTAAAGCAAAACAACAATTTATGAAGATAGGATTTAAAGCAATGGCTAAAAAAGATCCAGAAAATGCTTGCTTAATTGAATCTAGGCTTAAAAATCCCATCAATTTTGTATCTAATTCTAACTTAGATAAGATGGTTAATACATATAGAAGGGTTAACTTAAAACACTAATTATGCAAATAACTTTGATAGTAAGCATGCATTGTGCAAGTTGTAAACATATTGTAGAAAATGCTTTAAATGAGTTAAATGGTGTTAAAAGTAGTAACATTAATTTAGTAAATAACACGGTTGTAGTAGATTTTGATGAAACGATCGTCAATGAAAAAACAATTATTTCTACTATTAAAAAGAATGGTTTTAAAGTAAGTAAATATGTTGATGAAGAAGAAGCGCACAATAACGAAAAGAAAACTAGAAAAATTAAGATTATTAAACTCATTGTAGGTTTTGTTCTTTTAATACCTGTTGTATTTTTAGGAATGGGTTCATTGTATTCTAATATTTTTCCTGAGTGGTATTCGCATTATTTTTATATAAGTGGATATATACAATTAGCATTAACTTTAATTATTTTAGGTTTATTTTTTGATTTTTATATCGATGGATGTAAAGCGTTATTTAAAGGCCATCCTGATATGAATACACTAGTATTTCTAAGTTCTTTTGCTTCAATTGCTTATTCTATTTATATGACTATTTTTTATACAGTTGAATTCTATACTATGGATCATAGCAGTATGAATATGATTGCACATATACATTTCTTTTACGATGGAGCGTGTATGGTTTTAGTCGTTGTATCTTTAGGAAGATTAATTGAATCATTAAGTAAAAAGAAGGCTCAAGATACAATCAATAAATTACTCGAATTAAGGCCTAAAACAGCAACTGTTGTAAGAGATGGTAAATTTTATAATGTAGAGACAAAATATCTTCAAGTTGGTGATGAAATAGTCGTTAAACCTGGAGAAAATATCCCAGTTGATGGGTTTATTAAGCAGGGAAGAAGCTATGTTGATGAATCGATGTTAACTGGAGAATCTACTTTAATTATAAAAGAAGAGGATAGTGAAGTTTTTGCTGGTACCATAAATAAAGATGGCACTATCAATATTATTGTCACAAAAGGAGACAAAGATTCCTTATTAAGACATATTGTAGATTTGGTTAATAAAGCTAGTGATATGAAGTCTAATTTAACAAAAATGGTCGATAAGGTTGCTTCTATTTTTGTTCCTATAGTTTGTGGGTTGACGGTTATTGTATTTGTAACTTGGATAGGCGTAGATTATGGAGTTAGAAATGGTGAAGCGTTATTAACTCATATGTATAGTAACGGAATTCAAGAAGCATTCGGTTTTGCAATTTCTGTTTTAACGATATCTTGTCCATGTGCTTTAGGACTTGCTACTCCGATTTCTTTACTTGTAGGAAGTAGCGTATTTTCTAGTAACGGAGTTTTAATTAATGATAGTGGAGCTATTGAAAAGATAAATAAGTGTGATGCTATTGTTTTAGATAAAACAAATACGATTACCGAAGGAAAGTTAAATGTAGAAAAATTTATTAGATTTTATGATGATAACAAGTTAGATGAAGTTATATATTCTATTGAAAACATGTCTAGCCATCCATTTAGTGAAGCTATCGTAAATTATTTTGGTGAAGGAAATAGTATACTAAATGAAGTAAATAACGTTTCAATTATTCCTGGGAAAGGAGTTAAAGGAATTTACAATAATGATATTATCTATATTGGTTCATTAAAGATGGTTAAAGAAATTTTAAGTGAAGACGAATTAACTAAGTTTAATAAAGTAGATTTAAAAGGATATTTATCTACATTTATATTCACTAAAGATAAATTGTTAGGATTATTTTTATTAAAAGATCATATTAAAAAAGAAGCTTACGAATTTATTGATAGCGCAAAAGAGAAATTTAAAGTTGTATCAATTTGTACAGGAGATAATGAAGATAATGCTTATATGGTAGCAAAAGAGTTAGGAATTGATAGTGTTATTGCTAATGCTACTCCTATTATTAAAGAAGAATATATTAAATCTTTAAAAGATAAAGGATATAAAACAATAATGGTTGGAGATGGAATTAATGACTCAATAGCATTAACTTTGTCTGATGTAAGTATCGGCTTAGCTAAAGGGAGCGACGTAGCTTTAGCAAGTAGCGATTTTATATTAATGAAAGATGATTTAAAATCGATATTCTTTATTTTAGATTTTAGTAAAAAGATCAAAAACAATATTAAATTCAATCTCTTTTGGGCATTTATTTATAATATCATCATGATTCCAATCGCTAGTGGATGCTTTGCTCACTTTAATGTTTATTTTGATCCGATGTATTGTTCTTTATTGATGATCATCTCTTCAATTAGTGTATGTTTAAATAGTTTATTGTTATTTAGATTTAACAAAAAATATAAAAATAATAAATAATATTTAAAAACTTGTGTATAATTTTAGGTATGGAAAAATTTAAGAGTACCAAAGTAATTACTACCAATAGAAAAGCTCACTTTAATTACTTTTTAAGTGATTTTTTAGAATGTGGAATTGAGTTAAAAGGCACAGAGATTAAATCTTTAAGAAATAATAACGCCAATATTAATGATGCATATGTAATTATTAAAGATAATGAAGCTTATATTATAAATATGTTTATAGCGCAATACGAAAAAGGAAACATATTTAATCACGAAGAGCTAAGAACTAGGAAATTATTGATGCATAAAAGTGAAATATTAAAATTTTCATATAGGACGATTAAAGATGGATATACGATAATTCCTACTAAAGTATATTTATCAAAGGGAAGATGCAAGGTTGAAATCGCTTTAGGAAAAGGTAAGAAATTATACGATAAAAGAGAAACAATAAAAGAAAGAGAAGACCAAATTAAAATTAGTAAAGCAACAAAAAGAGAGATTTAATATGAAGAAGATGACTCAAATTTATAAAATTATTTTTAGTGCGATACTAATATCTATTTCAATTATTTTATCCCGAGCATTTTCTATAAATTTATATGTAATTGGCATTCCTTTTATAAAAATAAGCTTTGCTACTGGGGTTATAATGTTTGGCTCTTTTTATTTAGGGCCGATATATGGATTAGTTATTGCAATATGTGAAGATATAATAGGATCTTTAATATTACAACAAGGAGGAAGCTATAATCCAATTTATACAATCTCTGTCGCTATAGGTGGATTAATGCCATTTTTAATTTATAAAGTTGTAGATTTAATTAAAATAGAAAAGAAATTTCCATTAAGTTTAACAATATCTTTAACTTTAATATCTACATTTATTACTTTATTCTGCTTTTTACCTAATTTAGGATATATAAAATCAGGATCTACAACATATACCTTTTCCTTATGGTTAAAAATATTATTAACATGTTTATCGTGGGGATTATCGATATTATATGTCGTGTTACTATACATAATTAAAAATAAATGGAAGACTTTAAAGATTAATAATTTTTATAATATTAATGCATTATCATCATCTATATTTTTAACATATGCATTATTTAAAGTTCCAGTAAGTTCGTTGGTATTTTACTTGATGGGGTACGAAGCTGGATTTATATATTTTGTAGTTATTTTTGCTAGTAGATTATTAACTTCTTTTTTAACTGCATTTATTGATTTGATTTTTAATGTAATTGCGCTTAATATATCATTAAATTTTTCTTATAAGGGAAGTTTATTAAGTAAAAAACTAATTAAGGAGTGAGTATGGAAGAAGAAAATAAAAAAGAAAACGAAACTAATGAAGTAATTGAACATGAAGTTAAAGAAATTGAAGAAGAAAATAAGAAAAAAGACCATACTATGGTCATTATTTTAGCTATATTAGGTGGTTTATTGCTCGTTGCAATTATCGTTATAATTGTTTTAAATTCAGTTGGTGGAAAAACTAGCGGCGGTGGAAGTAAATGCAATGATGGCGGTACTTGTCCATTAGGATTAAAAGTATTTTTAGATTATATATTTTCTATTTTATAAACTTTTTTAGCATTTAAATACATTAGTTTTTCGTATTCTTCATCACTAATTTTAAATTTTTTATTTAAATATTTTTTATAATATGGATGCGAATAGGTATTTTCTCCATCGATTGGATTATCTGTTCCAAACATCACTTTATCAATTAAATTATATTTTCTAATTAAAGAATATATTTTAGGATTCACCCAAGCTGTATCTCCATATAAATTTGGAGTATCTTTTAAACAATTTATGCAATATTTGTTATCTGTGTTTAATTCTAAATGCGCTGCAATAAATGTGATATCTTTATATTTATTTGCGACTTTTACTAATAGTCCGATTTTAGAATAATCATCATAAGCTGTATGAACTAGTATAGGTATATTATATTTTCTAGCTAAATTTATATAAGGTATTAAATGTTTACTAGTAACTTTTAATTTCGAACAAAAAGGATGAAATTTTAATCCGTGAATATACTCTTTATTTTCAATAATTAATTTTTCAATATCTTTTACATTGTGTTCATGGTGTGGCCTAATCCAAAGTAAAACTCCTATTTTATCCTTATTCTTTTTAGCAAATTCAATAGAAATTTTAGATCCTTCAACTTGAGAATATAAATTGTTAGATTTGTTATCACGATATTCAGATCCATCAAAAGACACTAAAGAATAAGAGATATTATATCTTTTCATACTCTTTAAAATAATGTTTTCAGATTCTTCGATAGAAGGAAATGTAAATATATGGACATGTGCGTCAATTACTTTTTTATTCATACAAATATTATAGTTATTTTTTTATTAAAAGGTTATTAATATAATCACAATAATGATAAAATAAATAACATGAAAAAAGGATTGATCGTTAAAAATACATTTAATAAAAGTGAAACCTATTTGTATCAATTAAATAGAATTAAAGAAGAGATGGGAAACTTAGGAGTTTTAGTAGATATTAAAGATACTGCATCTTTACATATATTAATTGATGATGAAATTAAATTTAAAAGTGAAAACGACTACGATTTCGTTATCTTTTTAGATAAAGATATCGTATTTTCTTTAATGTTAGAAAAATTAGGATATAAAGTGATTAACTCTTCTAAAGCTATAGAGATATGTGACAATAAATTTTTAACACATTTATATCTAGCTAATGAAGGTATTAAAATGCCTAAAACTATTCCAGGATTATTATGTTATTCATATTCTAATGATATCGATTTAAATTATTTAGAATATATTATAAAAGAGCTTGGATTTCCTATGGTTTTTAAATTATCTTACGGATCATTAGGGAAAAATGTGTTTTTAATAAACGATAAAAACGAACTTATTGAATATGTTAAAAAATATAAACATGATTCTTTTATTTTTCAAAAATATATTAAGTCAAGTTATGGAAAAGACTTAAGAATTATCTTAGTTGGAAACAAAGTTGTTGGGTGTATGCTAAGAAAAAACGATTCTGATTTTCGTAGTAATATCGGTTTTGGTGGTAAAGGATATAAGTATATTCCTGAACAAAAATATTTGGAAATAGCGATAAAAGTAAGCGAAGTTTTAAAGTTAGATTATTGTGGAATCGACGTATTGTTCGGTGAATCTAATGAGCCGATTTTATGTGAAGTTAATAGCAATGCATTCTTTGAAGAATTTGAAAGGGTTAACTGCATTAATGTAGCTAAAATTTATGCCGAATATATATTAAATTTAGTGTATAATAGTTAAATAGAATAAGGTTTTAATTATGAAAAATGTAGAAAAGAAAAATATCCCGTTAATCGTTAGTGCTTCAATTGGAGGATGCGCTATTTTAGGTGCTATTATTGGACTTTGTGTAAGCTTGGCTTTAACTCCAAAATATAGAGTTATTTACGATAATACTGATGTCTCTGATATCGTTTATAATGGGAAAGAAGCTGGAGAACAAAAATATAAATATGTTTCTGATGTAAGTAATAAAGCGATTACTTTAAATAAAACATATACGATTTTTGATACGAAAACCATATTGAATGCCAATTCAAATTATAAAGATTTCATATGCAAATTTGGATTAAAAATAACCGTTAAAAACACTTCAACTGAAAATTACGATAATTCAAAATTTAAATATAAAGAAGGAAATTGTTCTTTATTTATCGGAACTGAAGAACTTAAATATACTTTTTCTTCAACTAAAACTATAACATTGAGTGAAAAATCTTTAGTAAATGTTGATTCGATTACATTTAAAGTCACTAGTGCAATTCAATATAAAACTAGTAACGCTGAAGATTCAACATATCAAGATGCTTATATGGAAATTAATTACGGACAAATGTATTTATTTGGATTGGAGAAATAATGGATATTTTAGAAAGATTTCAAAAATATATTGCTATTGATACGATGAGTAGCGAAACTAGTGGAACTCATCCATCTTCACCTACACAAACTGAATTTGCTAAAGTTTTATTAAGCGATTTAAAAGAATTAGGCGTGACAGATTGTTTTATTGATGAACATAGTTACGTATATGCTTCAATTAAAAATAATAGCGAAAAAACTATTGGATTAATTTCTCATATGGATACATCTTGCGCTTTAATTGGTGGTATTAAAAATCCTAGATTAATTAAAAATTACGATGGAAAAGATATTGTTTTAAATGATAAATACACGATGAAAGTTGAAGAATTTAAAACTTTAAAAGATGTTGTTGGTGAAGATTTGCTGGTTACTGATGGAGAACATCTTTTAGGAGGTGATGATAAAGCTGGCATTGCAATAATCTTTGAATTTTTAACTTATTACATTTCTCATAAGGATGAATTTAATTATAATTTAGCAATTTGTTTTACTCCTGATGAAGAGATCGGTGAAGGACCTATGTTTTTTGATGTCAGTAAATTAGGTGCTGATATTGCTTATACTTTAGATGGAGAAAGTATTTATGAAGCAAGCTATGAAAATTTTTATGCTTCAAGTTCTAAAGTTACAATTTACGGAGTAGGAGTTCATCCAGGCATGGCTTATGGAGTTATGATTAATTCATCGCTTTTGGCTAGTGAATTTATCTCTTTATTACCTAAAAATATGACTCCTTCTACAACAAAAGATTATGAAGGATTCATACATTTATGCAATGTAAATGGGGATGTAGAAAAAACAACTTTAGGATTTATTATTAGAGATTTTGAAGAAAAAGGACTAAGAAATAAAGAACAAATTTTGTTAGATGCTAAAAAAACTATTTTAAAAAGATATCCTAAAGCTAAAATTGATATTAGTTTTAAAGATGAATATAAAAATATGAAACCTTTATTTATTAAAGATATGAGAGCAATAAATTTAATAAATAAAGCATATTTAAATAAGAAATTAAAAATCTCATATTCTCCAATTAGAGGCGGAACTGATGGGGCTACAATCTCTTATATGGGAGTTAATTGTCCTAATTTAGGAGTAGGTGATTTTAATCCCCACGGAAGATTTGAATTTGTTTCTGTTACTCAAATGAGATTGATGGTAGAAATATTAAAAGAGATGTTTAAAGAATAAATTAAAAGAAAGGAGTATTTATGATTTGTAAAAAATGTAACAAAGAAATAAGAGATGATTCGAATTTCTGCGTATATTGCGGAACTAAAGTCGAAAAAGAAATTGTTGAAACTAATGAAAAGAAGAAAAGAATCCCTGATAAAGTAAGCAATCTTATTTTTAATATCATTTCTGCAATCATCGGTGCTTTTGGTATTATATTTTGCTTTATTAACGTAACAAATGGGTCTAGTAATACATATGGATATAAAGGTGAATCTAACGTAATTTCATATTTTAATGTGAATTTTGGCATATTAAACAATCATTATGAGCCTAATACTCCAATTTATGATGGCCACTATATAAGTTCGATAATAGGTTATATTTTCTTATTAGTTTCTTTGTTGCTTTGCTTTGTAATTTTATTATTTTCAATTACTAATTTAATAACAAATAGTAAAAGTAAATGGTTAAATGTTCTTCATTGCATTAATTTTTCTATAGTTATTATTTTATTATCTCTTTTACAAATTGATGGTGGATTTAGTGGTATTTTAGCAGCTTTATATTTTCTTTATTACTTACTAAAATTAGTTTTTAAATTGATTGATGGCGAAGAAAAAACAAGTATAAAAGTAGTTTATGGAATCGGTGTTGGTTTCTTTGGATTATCATTGATGAATATTATGTCTTCAGGACTTTATACTGTCGATAATTTTGTTAATTTATATGTGAATAATTACGCATATATTAATAAGTTTTATGCATCTATGAATATAGTTTCTTTTGTATTGTTTGTCTTAGTTGTCGCTTTAGCAATTGCTAGTTACGTAATGTTATTAAAAAATAAAAAATTTATCGCTTCAATATTAATAGTCGTCTTAACTTTATTGATGTTATTAGCTTCGATTAGTTCTAATTTAGCAAATATTAGTGGTGAATTAGTTTCTGGACTTATTGCTCCTACAGTTTTATGCTTAATCACATCCACATTTATATTCTCAGTCGGATTAATAGAAAAAAGGAAATAAATATATGAAACGTCGTCTATTTTTATATTCAATTTTTTTAATGCTACCTTTCGTTAGTGGATGCAATACAAATAATTCTTTAAATATTGAATTTAAAAAAGACAATTATAAAGTTGGTGATTTTTTTAATTATGATGATTTTAATGTAACTTCAAATAATAAAGCTATCAATAATTTTAAGGTGTATTTAAATGACACGTTAGTTGATGATGGACTTGTTATATCTAGTGAAGGAAATTTTGAATATACATTTAAAGTCGATGGATATTCTGATATTAATTATAGTTTAAATATTTTAAAAAACGATACTAAAAAAGACTATAAAATAGAAGATTTTACATATTATGAATTAGGACAAAACGCTTCTTTACCTACTTTAAGTACAACTGGATCCTTAAATATTTTAGTTATACCAATGACTATTAAGGGATTTGAAAAAAATGCTACAAGTGAAAATTTAGAAAGAATTAAAAAGACATTTAATGGATCTAGTGATGATACAAATTTTGAATCAGTTAAAAGCTTTTATAAAAAATCTAGTTATAACCAATTAGATCTTAACTTTACAGTTACAGATTGGTTTAATATCGATAAAACTCCACTAGAAATTTATATGGAAAGAAATAAAAAATATGAAAATGATAGCGGAATTTATTATTGTGTCGATAAAGCAGTAGATTGGTATAAAGAAACTTATAATGATGACTGCACTAAATTTGATAATGATAAAGATGGTTTAATCGATGCAGTTTGGATTGTAAATAGTGCATCAAATTACTTAAATTACACTAAATACGATTCTAAATATTCTTCAACATATTGGGGATTTACATATTGGAATGAGCCTAATTATTCTTTAAGAAATATCAAAAATCCTGTCGCAATGAATTTTAGTTGGTGCACATTTGATTTCATGAATCAAGGATATGGAAGTAGTGGAATTGATGCTCATACTTATATTCATGAAACTGGTCATTTATTTGGCTTACTAGATTTTTATGATACTTCAAATTACTATAATTGTCCTAATGGAAATGTGGATATGATGGACTTTAATGTTGGAGATCATAGTGCTTTTTCTAAATTCTCATTAGGATGGATTAAACCTACTATAATTAAAGAATCTACAACGATTGAGTTATTACCTTTTGAAAATAATGGTAGTTCTATAATTATCGGAGGTAAAAATTATAATGGTGGAGCATTTGATGAATATTTCACTATCGAATTTGTAACTCCCACAAATTTAAATAAGAAAGATTATACATCTTCATATAATAATGTAGATAGAAAAATACAAGGATATTCTATATCAGGCATTAAAATTAAACATATCGATGCTAGAGGATCTTACTCTTTAAATGGTAAAAAAACTTTAACTAACGATCCTAATTTAATAACTGAAAATTATTTATCAAACACATCTTCATCAAATAAAAAATACGATGAAAATTATATGTATTTATCTACTATTTTCCCAAAAAATTACGATGATAGTGAAGAATCTACAACTAATCCAATAGGTGGAAAATATAAAGAGAGCGACGATGCTTTATTTTTTGAAGGAGATAGTTTTGAAATGAACGAAACTTCAAAATATATCTCATTAATGCCTTCAAAAAGTAATAAATTAAACAAATATAAAGAGAGTAATTCTAGTGACGATATATTTAATTTCTCAGTAAAAGTTAATTCAATCACTGATGAAAAAGCTTCATTAACTATCGTATTTAACGATTAATTTTCTTTCTTTTTTGAATATTTAATTTTTAATTTATTTATTAATTTAGTTGAAAAAATAACAATATAATAAGAGGCTATTCCTCCTATAGTTCCTACTAAAGTTCCAGCTAAAACATCAGTAGTATAGTGATGAGATAATAATATTCTTGATAACCCCATTAAAATAGAAAAAACTAAGAAAAATATCATAAATCTTAAATATAATTTTCTATCTTCTTTAGTAAATATATATAAAAATAAAGAACAACCGAAGATACTAAATGCAGTAGCGGTATGTCCGCTAGGAAAACTTGAACTTGTAGGGACTACTCCATAAACTTGACCACCATTATTTTGAATAGATACTAAATTTTTTAATAATTCTAAATCTTCATAAGGTCTAGCTCTACAACATAAATTTTTAATAATTACATCATTTAATAAAGCTGTAACTAATAAAGAAACGATACACATTATTCCGAACTTTCTAGTTTTTTTAATAAATATTAAAATGATACCAACCAAAATGATGAAAAATCCCATCTCATTTAATGCGCTAAACATTGCAATACCTTTTTTTAATACGCTTGGAAGCGAATCAAAAAAAGATGAAAAGGCAATTTCGATTGAATTATCAAATCCATTTGACCATACAGTTCTATCTAAAATCATATTTTAAATATATCATATTTCTTCTAATATCACATTAAAATAATTGTGTTATAATAAAAGTATGAAAAAAAGAAAGTATAAAAGAAGTTATTTTAGTGTCGAAGATATTGAGATGTTAAACGAAAGAAGTTACTACTCTAGAACTACGAAAAAACATAAAAATATTTGCGACACACACGAGGATGGAGCATAAAAAATATGGATTTTAAAGAATTATATTTAAAAAGAAGAAGCTGTAGATTTTATAACGATGAAGAAGTTAGTGAAGCTGACTTAAAATTAATTTTAGATGCAGGAATGCATGCTCCTGTTGCTAGGGGTGCATATGGTGATTTAGTTTTATATTCATTAAAAGGTGAAAAACTTAAATACGTCATCGATAAAATTAAAGAAAAAAGAGGAATCGACCCATCTTATGGAGCTAAAAACTTAGTTTTAGTTTTACATAAAGGTAAAAAGATCGATTTGGTTAATCAAGATGCTGGATGTGTCATTGAAAATATGTGTTTGATGGCTACAGATTTAGGATTAGGAAACGTATTCTCATATTCTGTAGGTCAATTGATTATTTTGGATGAAGATATCGTTAAATTTTTAGGCATTGAACCAGAATATACAGTAACTGCTGGAGTCTTCTTAGGGCATAGATCTAGCGATGAAGTTAAAGTGGTAGAACATAAAATTAAAGTTATTGAATAATTTTTTATTGACATATTATAAATAGAGTATAAAATTTTACACATAAAGATTGATAGAGGCGCAATCGAGAAGAGTAATTAGTGGATGGGGTACCATACGAAACTAATGAAAGGTGAGATTGCCGAAACGCTTTAAAGACATTTAAAGCGATTGGGATATGGAATAACATTCTATATACTCCTACATTTGTAGAGGCGCTATCGGTGTTATTCTTAACCTATTAAGATTGCATCGAGCGATGCAATCTTTTATTTTACTAGGAGAGGAAAACACATGAAAAAGAAATTATTATTAAGCATCGCATTATTAGGTTTAACTAGTTCTTTTATGAACCTTACATCTTGTGGAAGTAGTGAAGGATTAACTATCGTTCACTTCGATCAAACAATTTTAGGAGAAGCTCAAAAAGATTTGAGTGTATCTATCGGAATTAAAAAAGGAAGAGATGAATTAAAAACAAATATAAATAATGCATTAAATAGTTTATCCGCTGAAACTCGTAATGAACTTATGTTAAAAGCTACAACTAGATCGACAGCATTAAAAGTAGAAAATGAAGAAGGGAAAGAAATTTTAACAACAGCTCCTTACGATTCAACAAAATCAACATTAACAATCGGATTAGAATGCGATTATTCTCCATTTAACTGGACAGAAGTTACACCTTCAACTTACAGTTATCCAATAAATGGAGTAAGCAATCAATATGCTGATGGATACGATATTCAAATCGCTAAATATTTAGCTTCGACTTTAGATGTGAATTTAGTAATCAAAAAGATTAAATGGGAATCTTTAATACCATCGTTAGAAAATAATAGTATCGACTTAGTTATAGCTGGTATGACTGATACTGAAGAACGTAGATTGTCTATTGATTTTACTGATCCTTATTACACTAGCGAACTAGTTTTAGTTGTTAAAAAGAATAGTGAATTAGCAAGTGCCACATCTTTAGAAGAATTTAAAGGAAAGAAATTTGTATCTCAAGTTTCTACTGTCACAGATTCTATAATCGACGATTGGGTTGTAAGTTACGGAGCGATTCACCTTACTGCTTTAGATACTTTTTCAACTTGTGCAATCGCTGTTAGAAACGGAACTGCAGATGTTATGACTGCTGAACTTCCTGTAGCTCAATCTATTGTTAACGGAGTTAATTAATGAATTTTTTTGAAAGAATTGGATATTTGTTATCTAATTATGGTAATACATTTTTATATGGCATTTTATCTACTTTAATATTAGCTATATTTGGTACTTTTGTAGGTTTAATATTAGGGATTTTCCTCGCTTTAATTAGAAATATTAAAATCAATTCTGCAGATTCTAAAATTAAAAAATTTTTTAAACATATCGCTAAAGGATTAGTATCTATTTACATAAATGTATTTAGAGGAACTCCAATGATGGTTCAAGCGATGATAGTTTTCTTTGGGACAGAAGCTATATTTCATTGGTCAAATATAATCGGATATTCTGTATTTAATGGTGCATTTTATTGCGGTTTATTAGTTATTACAATCAATACTGCTGCATATATGGCTGAAATTGTTAGAAGTGGACTTAATGGTGTAGATAAAGGTCAATTAGAAGCAGGAAGAAGTTTAGGAATGAGCTACTCAAAAACCATATTTTATGTAATTATGCCTCAAGCATTAAGAAATTCAATTCCTACAATTTTAAATGAATTAATCGTAAATATTAAAGATTCAAGTGTATTGAATGTTATCGGTTTAACTGAATTATATGCTAGTGTCTCTATAGCAACTGGTAAAAATTATTTTAAAGTAGAAGGATATGTTATTATTGCGTTAATCTATTTAATATTAACTTTAATTTTCTATTATTTAGTTAAATTGATCGAAAAGAAAATTGATAAAAAGAAAGTGTTTAAAAGAAATATTTTTATGCACTATAAACCTAAATTATATGAGGATTGATTATGGAAAAGATATTAAGTATAGAAAGTTTAGCTAAACACTTTGGTAATAATAAAGTTTTAAAAGATATCAATTTAGAAGTTAATAAAGGTGATGTAGTAGCTATCATTGGACCTAGTGGAAGTGGTAAATCCACATTTTTAAGATGTATCATTGGACTTGATAATCCTACTAAAGGAAAGATATATTTTCATGATCAATTAGTTGGAAATTACTATAGATATTATGAAATTCAGTTAGAAGGTTGTAAAAAAAGACATAAAGAGATTTTAAAAGATATTGAATATACATATAAAATTGATAAAAAGAACCTTGATAAAAATTCTCTTACATATAAAGAAGAATTAAATACTTTAAAATTATTAAAACAAGCAAGATTAAAAAAAGAAAAAGAAAAAACTGATGAAATGATCAAAGATTTTTCTAATTCAATTAAAAAAATTAAGAAATATAATAAAGAAAATATTCGTATGAATATTAATGAATATAGAAAAAATGTCACTATGGTTTTTCAACAATTTAATTTATTTGCTAATTATAACGTTTTGAATAACTGTATATTACCTCAAATAAAAGTAAATCATGTTAAAAAAGATGTAGCTAAAGAAGTCGCTATTGAAGAACTTACTAAAGTTGGTATGGAAGAAAGAATGAATTTTAAAATTTCTAAAATTAGTGGAGGACAAAAGCAACGTGTAGCTATCGCTAGGGCTTTATGTATGCATCCAGAAGTGATTCTTTTTGATGAACCAACAAGTGCTTTAGACCCTGAAATGGTCGATGAAGTTCTTCAAGTTATGAAAAAATTAGCTGAAGAAGGAATGACGATGTTAGTAGTAACTCACGAGATGAACTTTGCTAAAAATGTCGCTAATAAAGTTATCTTTATGGAAAACGGATATATTGTTGAAAGTGGTACTCCAGAAGAAATATTTTTAAATCCAAAAGAAGAAAGAACAAAGGAATTTCTAAGATTGACGAATAATTAGTTACATATATAAGCAAAAAAGGAAAAAATAAAAAATAATTCTTGCTTATACTCGCTGTTATGTGTTATATTATTTAAGCACTTTTGAAAGTGACATGGGCCCTTAGTTAAATGGGATAACACTAGCTTTGCAAGCTTGGATTAGGAGTTCGATTCTCCTAGGGTCCACCAATTAAAAAAGAATGAAATCCCTGAGTAGCTCAGTTGGTTAGAGCAATCGGCTCATACCCGGTATGTCGAGGGTTCGAATCCCCCCTCAGGGACCAAGGACTCTTAGCGCAACGGTCAGAGCAGTCGGCCCATAACCGATCGGTTACAGGTTCGAATCCTGTAGAGTCCACCAAAAATGGAGAAATACCCAAGCGGTTGAAGGGGTCGGTCTTGAAAACCGATAGTGGCGAGTAACCAGCGAGGGTTCGAATCCCTCTTTCTCCGCCAGTAAAAATAGTATCGCGAGGTAGAGCAGCCTGGTAGCTCGTCGGGCTCATAACCCGGAGGTCGCAGGTCCAAATCCTGCCCTCGCAACCATTCACTTATTACAGCATTAATTAATGCTGTTTTTTTTATTCTTTTATTATATATGTATTAATATCTTTATTATGCTCTTGTTTAAATGGTGATTATGTTACATTTTTAGTAAAGAATTTTAAAGAATCACTAGTTGAAGATATTGTTTTACAATATGGAGATATAGTACGCATAAAAAAGTATATGGTATGGCTAATGAAATTATATATAAATGTAGATAAAAACATTAGTACTAATTATACTTATATTTATATTGATAATGTTTTCAAATATCTAAAAATTAAAGATTTTAAATATTTATATTCGATTAGTTCTTCAAATTATGAATATAGTATACCTATTGTATGAATATATGCTTATACATTAAAAGAAGTAACTAAATTATGCGATTTTCATCTTGATAATTTTTATTTTGGCCAATCTATATTTAGTGGATACGTTTTTGTTTATTCTAATTATAAATACTCTAAAAAATGATGCTGGAGATTCTTATCTTTCTTCGGTTAATTGTATTCTAATAAGCTACGAAGAAAATAACTAGTTAAATTTAGATACTATAAGATTAAATATAATTATAGTATAGAATTTTGATATAAATTTTCCTTTTAGGTTATAAATAAAGAAAGTAATATCGCTTATAATTTTACAAAAGTGCGATTTTGCACACTTTTGTCACTTTAAACTACTAAAATCACTATTTTTTTAAATTTTAGTTTAAATTTGTGTGCATTAAGTTGAGTTGTTTACTATTTTTAGATAATAAAAAAATATTAATTATAGTAAATAGTTTTATTGGCATTAGGCCAAAATGTCCTAATTAATTTTTATTTATCGGCCAAATTGTCCCCTTACTATTTATAAATTCGGCATAATAATAAATATTATTAGATGATTAAGATGAATTTATTAGAATTAAGAAAAAAACATGGTTTATCATAAATTAAAGCAGCAAATATACTAAATATTCCCGTAAGAATTTATAGAAGATATGGAAAAGATGAAATTACGGTAGTATTTAAAAAGAAATTCAATTATTTTTAAACTGAATGAAAATAGTAAAATTAGCAAAGAAAAAGGTGCATTATCTATTATTGAAAGAAAATATTCGCTATATATAGAAGCCAATGTCTTTTAAATCGAGGAGAAATTATTAAAAGTGGCGTAATAAATGGCGTAATAAAGTTGATTTTTTGGCGTAATAAAGTATAAGATATTAAAAAGGATTAAATATTGTGAAATTTATTGAAACTGATAAAATTGAATTGAAAGAAAAAGTTAATGATAGTTTATCAAAAGAAATTGAATCGTTTCTCAATACTGATGGTGGGACTATTTATATTGGAATAGATGATAAAGGAAATGTTATTGGTTTAAATAATATTGATGAAACATTAAAGCACATTTCAGATATTATTTCAGATTGTATAGAACCTAATGCGATAGATTGTGTTAAACCTGAAGTAGAATTTATAGAAAATAAAATAGTTATAAAATTAGTTATTAATAAAGGCTATTTTTCATTATATTGCATTAAAAAATATGGTTTTTCATTGAGTGGATGCCATTATAGAGTTGGTACAACATGTAAATCGATGCCTTTAGATATGATTAAACGAAGATTTGAATCAGAATTTTCTTACAATAATTCAATGGTTTTAAAAGAATCGTATTATCAAGAATTTAAATTTACAAAATTTAAAATGCTTTTGCTTGAAAATGGCTACCATATTGAAGAAAATTCTTTTGAAAGAAATTTTAAATTAAGAACAAATAGTGGAAAATATAATTTTTTAGCTGAATTAATGGCTGACGAAAATTCAATTCCTTTTATTTTTGCTAAGTTTAAAGGTGCAAATAAAGCTACATTTTCTGAAAGAAGTGATTATGGTAAGAAATGCATTATTATTGCTTATGAACAAATGAAAGAAAGATTAAAAATTGAAAATATATGTATGACGATTACTAATCCTAGACTTAGAAAAGATATTTATTTATATGATATTGACGCTGTTAATGAAGCCTTAGTTAATGCTATAGTTCATAATGATTATAGAGTGAGCGATCCCCAAGTTGCTTTCTTTGATGATAGATTAGAGATTACATCTCACGGAGGTTTGCCTTCTGGATTAACTAATGAAGAATTTTATAATTGTGATAGTAAACCTAGAAATAGACAATTGATGGATATTTTTACTAGACTTGGCATCGTTGAGCATACAGGACATGGAATTCCTACAATAATACAAAAATATGGTAAAGATGTTTTTGAGATAAGCAATTCGTATATTAGAGTAACTATTCCATTTAATAAAGATGTAATAAAAAATCATGGCGTAATAAATGGCGCAATTAGTGGCGTAATAAAAAATAAAAGTGATGAGATTTTAGATGATAAAGAAAAGATAATCTTATATAAATTAGAAGAAGATTCTAGTTTATCAGCTAAAGCATTAAGCGAAAATTTAAATATTCCATTTAGAAGTACTTAAAGATATATATCAATATTAAAAGAAAATGGTTTTATTAAAAGAGTAGGTTCAAATAAAAATGGATATTGGGAAGTTTTAAGATAATATTAAATTTATAAATATAAGGAGAATGCATATGGGATATAAGATTAAAGCATTAGATATAACTGAATTGGAATGTGATGTTATTATTAATTCTTTAGGTTCAGGAGAGTTCATAACTTCTTATGGTAGATTATGTAGGAGTATTGTTGAGAAAAATAATTCTTATAATTTTGAAGCCGAAATTGCTTCTCATAAAAAAGAAGCAAGGCCTGGATTTAGTTTCGTTACAAAAGGATATAATATTAAAGCAAAACATATTATTCATATCTGTACACCTTATTTTATTTATGATAAACAGATGTATGGTCTTGAACTTGTTTATATAAAAGCATTGTTATATGCATATGATAAAAAATGGTATAAGGTTGGTTTGCCAATTATAGGAACAGGGGCTAATGGTTATTCTTCTTATTGTGTTTATAAAATGGTAAATGAATTGGTAAAATCTTTTGTAAAAGTTTATAAAGAAATGAAGATAACTATTTGTAAACCAATACCAAAAGAACAAAAATTGGATAATAAATTCGATCCAAAAATAATTAAGAAAAAAATAGAAGATTTTTATAAGGATAATTCTTCGATTGCAAAAAGAAAATTTATCTATAATAAAAAATATTTTGAAAGATGTAGGTCTATTGTATTAGAAGATGAGTTAAATTTCTGTACGGATAAAATGAGTGAAGAAGAATACATTAAAAAATATATGCCAAATCCAAAAGAATATGTAAAAAGAGAAGATTTACAAAAAGAAATGGATGCGATTTTAGAAAGTGGGAAAAGACCAGTTAAAGTTAATCTAAGCGAATTAGAAAAATATTCTATCACTCACTATATTGATGCATATATTGATACTAGATTTTTAGATAATGTAAAAAAAGAAGTAAAGGATCATGTGCATTTATTTTTAGAAGGAGATAATGATTCCACTTCACTTAAAAATAAGCATAAAGATCCTGATCGAAGAGCAAATGTAGCTGTTGCAACATTAATGAGATATATTTTAGCTTTACATATGAATAGAGAAGAAGCAGATGATTTTTTAAAGTTTTGTGGAAGAGCTTTTTCTGATGTTGGAGATGATGATATTATGTATGTTGAGTTAATTGAAAGAAAAATATACGATAAGGAAATGTTGGAAAAAGAATATAGTGCATATTTTAAAAATACAATATTTGGATACGAAAAAAATAAAGAAAAAAATAAGTAAAATACTTCCAGCCTGGCACTTAAATGCTAGGCTTTTTTATTATTTAATATAGATGTAAAGAAAATAAGTGGAGGTAACGATATGTTAGAAGAACAAAGCAAAGCCCAAGATTTAGCAAAAGAAGGAAAATATGAAGAAGCGATAGAACTCTTTAATATTGCTATTAAAAAAGGTAGTACTTCTGCAATCAGCGATTTAGGTGTAGTCTATGAAAAAATGAAAGATTATGAAAAATCTATTAAATGCTATGAAAAAGCATCTATATTAGGTGTAGGTACAGCAACTTATAATTTAGGATTAGATTATCAAGAAGGAAGAGGAGTAGATGTTGATTTAGATTATGCTAGTAAACTTTTTTATAGAGCGATTAAACAAGGGTGTTGCCATGCAAATTACAAAATCGCTTCAGATATATACGATTTAAAAGATGAAAAGAACTACAAAAAAGCTTTTAATTTGGTAAAAGAGGGTATCGAACTAGATAGCGATTATTTACATAATGGTTGTATGTGGTTATTAGGGATATTTTATGAACATGGAATAGGAACTAAAATAAATAAGAAAAAAGCACTTAAATGTTTTTTAGAATGTGCACATTCTGGAGATGAATATGCAATGTATAAAGCTGCATTTATATTGTCTCAAAAGAAATGTATAACAAGAAAAGAAATTAATCTTATGCTTAATTTATTAGATGAAGCAACTAATAAAGAACATGAAGATGCTCCTGTTTTAATGGCTTGTATCTATGATGAAGGTAAGTTAGTTAAACGAGATCGAGAAAAGGCTTTGCATTATTTATTTATAGGAATAGATAGAGATAGTTGGTATGCTTGGTTAACTTATATTGATTTTTGTTTAAGTGGTAATTATATCGATATAAAATTAGATAAAGAACATGCATATAATGTTCTATTATGTTTTCTTGTTGAATGTAATAACATTGAAGACTATTCTGATTCTTATAATTATTTAAAAAATAAATATAAAAATTCATTAGATTGGGAAAAACTTGAAAAAAAGGCAAAAGCATTTATAGATGTATGAAGGTTTAAATGGTTAATTTCAGCACTTTATAAATAAGAATTTCGAATTCGACATTTATGTTGAATTCGTTTTTTTTTTTTTTTTTTTATAATGAAACTATG
>CAVKZO010000009.1:31361-35979 GCA_963661135.1 Lachnospiraceae bacterium
GAATTCGTTTTTTTTTTTTTTTTATAATGAAACTATGCTTTCAAGATTTATTTTTGACAATAATTTACTTAAGATAGAAGAAAAGGATTTTTATAGCAAATGTAAATTTGTTGAAATAGGTTCTAATTTTAAGTTGGAAAATTCATGCATGATTTTAGATTGTTATTTTTATTATGAAGCTATTCAAGAATTAATTATAATTAAGGCTTTAAAAATTAAAGAAAAAGATTTTAAAGATAAAAAAATAGAAAGTTTAAAAAAATTACAAATGGAAATTCAAAAATTTCAAGAGTGCGCTCTTATTTTGCTATTTAAAGATATTTTTGAAAATTTAAATATTAAAACTTCGCATAATAAAACAAACAATTTTAGTAATGAAGAGGCGTTGGAAAAAATGTGGGATTTACTACTTGATGAAGAATCAGTGCTTAGTGAAGATGAAGTTTTAACTTTGCATAATTTTTTTAATTCTTTTAATTTTGATAAATTAAATTCTAACATGAAAGATTGGTGGATTAATATTATTGAAAAATATAAGGAAATTTCTAGAGGATAATTTATGGATAGAGTTGATTTATTATATAATGATATTAAAGTTAATTTTTGTGAGTTTCTAATAATTTTTAGAAATAAGACTAAAAATAGGTGTTTACTTATCGGTTTAAAAAATAATTCTCTTTATATTACTATTTCCGGAATAAATGATTTTGATAGTTACGAAAATTTACATAATGAATTTAACATGCTTTTAGAAAATTTAGGATTAAATAAAGATAATAATTTAAAGATAGAATATGTTAAATTTAGTGACAAAGTTTTATATAGAAAAAAAATAATAAATCCTTTAAATGAAAAGAAAATTATATATGAAAATTTTTCGCAAATAGAAGAAAGTGATAAAGAAAAAAGGAGAAGAGATTTTTCGTGTACAGAAAGAAAACTTTTGGCTTATTTAGGAAACAATATAACTGAAATAGAAAATTTTAAATTTATAGTTTGTAGATATTTGCCTTGTAGAATGTGTTATTGGGTTATAGAAGGTTTAACTAATTTTTATGTTTTCGATAGCGGTGATTGCTTTCGAATTGTAATTCAGAAAAAAATATGTTTTATAAATATTGATTTGAATGATTCTCAAAAATTAGTTTTATTATTACACGATAACTATCGTGATAGAAATGATGTTTTTTTATGTTTTGGTGAAAATTATATTTATATAAAAGAAAGGCAATGATAGGAATAATATGAAAAGAAAAAGATTTTTATTAATAAATTTATTGATTGTTTGCTTTTTGTCATCTTGTAATCTTGTTGGTCCTCAAGGAGAGCCTGGGAATAATGGTGAAAATGGTATTGATGGGAAAGATGGCTCTTTAATTTACACGAATGTTGGAGTTCCGTCAATTTCAATAGGTCAGACTGGAGATATTTATATAGACACAAACTCTGGAGATATTTATTCTAAAAGTGATTCTGGTTGGATAAAAACTGGAAATATTAAAGGTAACACTGGTATTGATGGGAAAGATGGTGTTGATGGAGTATCTATAATAGGAGTATCTAAATCAAGTTCTTCGGGTAATATAGATATATATGTGATAACTTATAGTGATGGAAGAACTTCTTCTTTTACAGTTACAAATGGAATTGATGGAAAACCAGGAGCTGAAGGTAAACCAGGAGTTGATGGAAAAACTCCTACTATAACAATAGGTACTAATGGACACTGGTATGTTGATGGAGTAGATACAGGTTATATAGCTCAAGGTCCAACAGGTGAAAAAGGACAGGATGGAGTATCAATTGTAAGTATTTCATATACATCTAGTAATGGAGATTACGATACTTATACCATCTATTATTCAAATGATACAACTTCAACCTTTCAAATAAAGAATGGTGTAGATGGAGAAACTCCAAAAGTTAGTATTGATGATAATGGATATTGGCTTGTTAATGGTGTAAATACTGGTGTTTATTCAAGAGGTGATACCGGTGAAACAGGAAGAGGTATATTGTATATCGATAAAACATCGACTGATGGAAATGTTGATACTTATACAATCACTTATACTGATGGTACATCATCAACTTTTTGTGTTACTAATGGAGCTACACCATATATTGGTGATAATGGAAATTGGTGGATTAATGGAAATGATTTAGGAGTAAGTGCAAAAGGTGAAAAAGGTGATACTGGTAATGGAATCGAATCAATAGTTAAAACATCTAGTGATGGAAATGTAGATACATATACAATCACATATACAAACGGAAATACATCTAACTTTACAATTACGAATGGTAAAGATGGATCTCAAGGTATTCAGGGAGAACCGGGAAAAGATGGTAAAACACCTACTATTTCAATAGGAAGTAATGGTAACTGGTATGTTGATGGAGTTGATACAAATATTTCTGCAAAAGGTGAAAAAGGTGATAATGGTATTTCAATATTAAATGCTTATATTAATGATGATGGTTATTTAATTTGTGAAATGAGTGATGGAAGTACTATTAATGCTGGAAAAATTAAAGATGTTGAAAATCATACAGTAAATTTTTATGTTAATGATAAACTTGTTTTCACAGAAACTGTTAAAAATGGTTCTAAGGCTAAAAAACCTGATATAACAATTTATAATATAAGGTCTTGGAATAGTAAAGAAGATGGGGGGTTTGCTCGGTTATTTTCAACATATCTAGTAACTTCTGATTTAAATTTATATGCTGATTTTGATTATGTAAATGCAACTATTCAATATAACGATAGTAAATTTAATTTATCTATTGATAATCAGATTGTAACATATGGAAAAGAATATTCTTTATATTCAACTTACCATGAAGGCTTTAGAATTTCATCATATATTGTTAAAAAAGCAAAAGACGGTAAGTATGATGTTGGAATAAGTGATAAAATTGAAATTGGTTTAAGTGGTGATTATTTTAATCCTCTTTATTTTTATGGTTTTGATACAATTTTTTTGGAACCAGTATGGACTGAAACAGGAGAGTATACTATCAATCTTGATGCTGATGAAGGGGAACTAGAAACAACAGAATTAACAGCTATTTATGGTGAGAAATATGAATTACCTACTCCATCAAAAAAAGGTTTTGTGTTTATTGGCTGGTACGACTCCGAAGATAAGAAAGTTTCTAGTTCGGCAACATACAAAATTAAAAGCAATGAAAAATATACTGCAAAATGGTCATCAGATGTTGATACTTACACATTTGATGCTGGAGATTCAATATGTGACACTGATACAAAAGTTATTAAATATGGTGAAAAATATAATTTACCTGCTGCTTATTGTACAGAAAATTTAGAATTTTTAGGTTGGTATGTCAATGGTAAAATGGTGCCTCAAAGCGGAAATTCATGGACATATTCTACTAGTGGATGTATTCTAAAAGCTGTATATTGTGAAATTGATAACAATAAGAAAATAGTTAAATATGGAATGTATCCTCAATCCAGAGTTAAAGATGATGCTTTGATAGGTGAATTAAATAATACTCAGAACGAGGAAGAAAATGGGTTGTATCTTTACAATAATATGTACTATAAAAAAGTGATTATCGATCCTTATGAAGGAGTATCAAAAATGTACTATTTAAAATTCTCCGATGGTAGCATTATAGATCAAGATACAACTACATGGCGGTTTAAATGTGAACCAATTGAGTGGAAAATATATAATGAATATTATGATAACGAAGATAAACGTACTACATACTATCTAGTCTCTAAAGATATACTTGATTTGCAAATATATGATGATGATAGCAATAATTATGTTAATTCTAAAATCAGAAATTTTTTGAACAATGATTTTTATAATTTAGCTTTTAATCTTGATACAGAAGATGAAGTTCATTCAAAAACTACTGTTGATAATAGTGCTAATACTACTGATTCAACTGATAATATATATGCGACTGATAATTCAATAGATAATGTGTTTATGCTAAGTTATCAAGATTTAATAAATTCAAATTACGGTTTTAAAGATGATGAATCAAGAATCGCTTCTGTAACTGATTATGTGGTTATTAACGGTTTTCATCCTAACGAGTTATTAAAAAATTGTGGCTATTGGTCTCGTTCACCTTATAGCGGGCATAATAATGAGGTTAATTACGTTATCTTTGATGGCGAAATTCTTAATCATGAATATTGTACAGGTCCTGTTAATGAAAAAGGTGGAGTACGTCCATGTATGAAAATAAGAAAGGATGACATTTAATAATTTAAATATCTAGTCGTTTTTTTTAAGATTTGCTCGTAAAAATCGATTTAAACTTATGTTTTGCATATTTAAATTGTTAGGTGAAAAACTAAACGCAACTAAATCTTAACATTGGATTGTTACGATAATTTGAGATAATTTTGTTGCACTAGAATTGTCATTATTTTGTAATTTTTCTATAAATATGCTTAAATTTAAGTATAGTAAAAGGTGCATTGCTTTGAATATGACAATTCATTGCAACACTTAAAAAATCATCTATGTTGGTGTCTTCTTTGCTACAAGTTTTAAGTTAAGCTATTTATACTAGCTTAACTTTTCTTTTATCGATTTTTCTAATTCCTATTAAGTCTAAGAAT
>CAVKZO010000010.1:0-33625 GCA_963661135.1 Lachnospiraceae bacterium
ATAGGTATCAATAAAAAGGAAAAATTTTTATGGCATTTGGAATTTTATATGACTTCTTAATGGGTCAATCTATTGAGGCATTCAAATATTTTGGAGCTCATTTTGAAAAAAGAGAATTTGAAAAAGTTGTTGATGTACCTTTAAAGAAAGATTCTTCTAAAACTAAAAAATCAAAAGTTAAAGAGATAGTTGAAGGAGTTTGCTTTAGACTTTATGCTCCTATGGCAAGTGAAGTTAGTGTCATTGGAGAATTCAACGATTGGAATCCTTTATCTAATAAGATGGAAAAAGTTGATGAATGTGGAGTTTACGAAGTTTTCATTCCTAATTTACATAATTATCAATTCTATAAATACCATTTTAAAAATGCTAACGGAGATTATGTAGATAAAGCCGATCCATACGCATTCTTTAGTGAGTATAGACCTGGAACTTGTTCAAGATTATTCAATGTTGAAGGTTTTATTTGGCACGATAGACCATTTTTAACATCAAGAAATAGAAATTTTGATAGACCTTTAAGTATCTACGAAGTTCATCTTGGTTCCTGGAAAGGGAAAATTGATAATCGTAATTTGAGCTATGAAGAGATCGCTGATTATTTGATTCCTTACGTTAAAGAATTAGGATTTACTCACGTTGAAATTATGCCAATTTGTCAATATCCATTCGATGGAAGTTGGGGATATCAAGCAACTGGTTTTTATAGTGTTGACTCTAGATATGGAAATCCAATGCAACTTATGTCTTTTATTGATAGAATGCACCAAGCTGGAATCGGTGTTATCTTAGATTTTGCTCCAGTACATTTTGCAAATGATCCTTGGGCTTTAGCTAAATTCGATGGAACTTGTCTATACGAATATAGCGATACTCATATGTATAACTCTTGGGGAAGTTTAAACTTTGATTTAGGAAAAGATCCTGTAAGAAGCTTCTTAATGAGTGCAATGAACTATTTCATCACATATTTCCATTTTGATGGAATTAGATGTGATGCTATATCAAATGTAGTTTATTGGGATGGAAATAAAGCGAATGGTGAAAATACTGGTGCTACAGAATTTATTAAAAGATTAAACGGTAAAATTCATATAGCTCATGATGATGTAATGATGATAGCGGAAGATTCAACAGACTTTACAAAAGTCACTAAACCTACAGAATGGAACGGATTAGGATTCGACTATAAGTGGGATTTAGGATGGATGAATGACACTTTAAAATATTATTCTTTAGATCCTGTTTATAAAAAGTTTGATCACAATAAAATCACTTTCTCTATGGCTTATTTTTATAGCGAAAACTTCATGCTTCCTTTAAGTCACGATGAAGTTGTCCATGGAAAAGGTACAATTTTAAATAAGATGTGGGGTGATTACGATCAAAAATTCAGTTTGATTAGAAATTTATACGCTTATCAATTTGCTCATCCTGGTAAAAAGCTTAACTTTATGGGTAACGAACTCGCTTCTTGGGATGAATGGAACGAAAATAAATCGTTACCATGGGATTTAAAACGTTTCCCAAAACACGATTCAGTTTCTAGATTAATGAGAGATTTAAATCTTATTTATAGACATGAAGAAGCGTTACATGTAGAAGAGCACAATCAAGTTCACTTCGATTGGCTTATGGTCGATAACTCTAAAGATAGCGTATTCGCTTTTGAAAGAAGAGTCGGAGATTCTCATATCGTTTGCATTTTCAATATGACACCAAATTATTATGAAAATTATGAGATTGGAATGTATAGAAGCGGAACTTACGAAGAAATATTAAATACAGATAAAGATGTATATGGCGGAAGTAATGCTTATAACGGATTAAGTATCCATACAGAAGATGGTGGGGTCGATGGAAAACCATTTAAATTAAGAATTAAATTAGCAGGTTTTGCAGCATGCTACTTTAAATATATTAAAGATTAGGGGTAAATTATGTTATTTAACAATAAAGATGAATTTAAGAAGATGTATGTCGAAAGACTTACTGCGAAATACGGAAAATCTCCTGAAGACGCTCATATTTACGAAAAATATGATATTTTAGGAGAAATGGTTAGAGACTATAGTGGAACCTATTGGCGTAATACTCGTCAATACGTCGCTGATAAAAACGATAAACAATTAGTTTATTTTTCAATGGAGTTTTTAATCGGTAGATTATTAACTTCAAATATGATGAATTTAGGCATCTTTTCAATTTGTAAAGATGGCTTAAATGATTTAGGAATCGATATCGGCGAACTTGAAGATATGGAAGATGATGCTGGATTAGGAAATGGTGGATTAGGTAGATTAGCTGCTTGCTTTTTAGACTCAATCGCTAGTTTAGGACTTCCAGGAAACGGAAACTGTATCCGTTATGAATATGGATTCTTTAAACAAAAAATATTGAATGAAAATCAAATCGAACTTCCTGATCAATGGTTAAGTAACGGTTTCGTTTGGGAAATTAGAAAACCAAAACATTCTTGTAATGTTGAATTTTATGGAAATGCCGAAACTTACCTTAAACCAAACGGCGGATATGGAATTAAAACTGTTAATGCAACAACTGTTAAAGCATGTCCATATGATGTCTATGTCGTCGGTTATAAAAATGGTGTCGCTAACACTTTAAGACTTTGGAGTGCTCAACCAAGCGATGAAAATATGGAAAGTGGCCAATCTTTCAACGAATATTTAGATACTTTACAAGAATTATCACATGGATTATATCCTGATGATACAACTGAACACGGAAAATTATTAAGACTTAGACAACAATATTTCTTTGTTAGTGCTGGTCTTCAATCAGTAATTAGAGGTCATTTAAGACAATATAAAACATTAGATAATTTAGGTGAAAAATATGTATTCCAACTTAACGATACTCATCCAATCTTGGCTATTCCTGAACTCATGAGAATCTTAATGGATGTTCATGGTTACGGATGGGATGAAGCTTGGAGTATCGTCACTAAATGTTTTGCTTACACAAATCACACAGTCATGCCAGAAGCTTTAGAAAAATGGCCTTGTGAATATATTCAAAGACTCATTCCTAGATGTTATATGATCATCGAAGAAATCAATAGAAGATTCATTGAATGGATGAGAAAAAATAACGTTGAAGAAAGTGATTTCAATAACATGTTAATCATTAAAGATAATATGGTTAGAATGACAAATCTTGCGATTGTATCTTGTTTTTCAATCAATGGTGTCGCTAGACTTCATACAGACATATTAAAAGCGATCACATTTAAATCTTTCTATAAATTCTATCCAGAAAAATTTAATAATAAGACAAATGGTGTCACTCATAGAAGATGGCTCATGTATGCTAACCCAGAATTAAGCAACTTATTAGTTGATAAAATCGGTGAAGAATTTACATACCATCCAGAAAAATTAGAAGATTTCTTAAAATATGAAGATGATAAAGAAGTTTATGCTGAACTTAGAAGAATTAAACATAATAATAAGATTAAACTTGCTAAATACATTAGTGAACACTATGGAGTTGAAATCGATACACACTCTATTATCGATACTCAAATTAAAAGACTTCACGCATATAAACGTCAACTTATGAATGTATTTAGAATTATGCATTTATATTATGAAATCAAAAACAATCCTGAATTTAAGATGTATCCTCATACATTTATATTCGGTGCTAAAGCAGCTCCTAGCTATGTATTCGCTAAAAATATCATCACTTTAATTAACGCTGTTGCAAATGTCGTCAATAACGATCCAGAAGTAAATAAATATATGAAAGTAGTATTTATTGAAAATTACGGTGTCAGTTTGGCTGAATTAATCATTCCAGCAAGTGATATCAGCGAACAAATCTCATTAGCAGGAAAAGAAGCTAGTGGTACAAGTAACATGAAATTTATGATGAACGGCGCATTAACTTTAGGCACTTTAGATGGTGCTAACGTTGAAATTAATGAACTTGTCGGAGATGAAAATTCATTCATATTTGGTCTTAAAGTTGAAGAAGTTGAAAAGATTAAACACGATGGAAATTACAATCCTTGGGATGAATATAATAGTAACCAAAAGGTAAGAAGAGTATTAGATTCATTATTTAATGGTCCATGGTGTGAAGGTCAAGAAAATAGATTTAGATCAATCTTTGATGAAGTAATGAATCATAACGATGAATATTTAATCTTAAAAGATTTCGATAGTTACTTAAAAGCTTGTAAAGACATTGAAACTTATTACACTAAACGTGATAAATGGTGTAAATCAAGCATTATCAATATCGCTAAATCTGGATACTTCAGCAGCGATAGAACAATCGCTCAATATAACGATGAAATTTGGCATTTAAAACCAATTACATTTAAAAAGTAATATTTTAAATCAGCTAGGAACATTCCTAGCTGATTTTATGTTCAATATATTAAAAATTTGAATTAAAAAATATTTACAATCAATTAAATATTTATTATATTATAAGTGTTAAAGAAATTTAACGAAGATTAACTCGAAAGGGTGCCCTGGTGGCATTCTTATTTTTTTATAGGGGGTATTGATGGAAACTATTGAAGACATTAAAAAAATAGTTGATGAGTTATTAAAAAGTTTAGGGTATTCGCTTTATTCGTTTAAGTATAATGAAGGTAAAAAAAGCGGTACGTTAGAGATTATAGTAGATCGAGATGAGGATATCAACATCGATGATATTACCGATGTATCCACTAAAATATCAGATTTATTAGATGCTCACGAATTTAATAATGTTCCTTATACTCTCGATATTTCAAGTTTAGGAATCGAAAAGCCAATAGAAGTATCAAAAATAGATAAATATCTTAATAAATATATTAATGTACATCTCACTAATCCTTATAAAGGGGAAAATACATTAGAAGGATATTTAGTAAATGTTAGCGATGAATACATCACTATCGAATATAAAATAAAAACAAGAACTGTAGTCGCAGTTATAAAAAAAGACACCGTAGATAAAGCGCGTTTAGCAATAAAATTTTAGGAGAAAGTTATGCCAAAAAGAAAAAAGAAAGTTCAAAATGAAAGATTTGCAGAATATTTAAAAGATGTTAGTAAAAGTAGAAGAATCGATGAAGAGATCGTAGTAGATGCAATTAAAGAAGCATTTATCATCTCTTACACTAAAAAACTTGAAGATGAATTGAAGATTCCTACATATTCAAAACAAAAGAAAACTAACACAAAATCAAAAGATGGAGTTAAATTATCTAACGCTTTAATTAGATTTGACATCGATTTAGATGCAAATAAAATGGAATTATATCATCAATATAAAGTTACTAAAGAAGATGATATTCAAGATGATTTTATCGAAATTAGCGATGAAGATCCTAGAGTAGTTGAAGCTGGGCTTAAGGTTGGAGAATATTATGAAGAACCAATCGATTTAGCTACATTTACTAAAAACGACGTCACTAAATTTATCAACGCATTCAATCAAAGGATTAGCCAAGCTGAAAAGAGTGCATTATATGAAACATTTAAAGGAAAGATTGGGGAAATCGTTACAGGTGTCGTTGAAAGAAGCGATAACTTCAATGTTTTAGTTAATCTTAGCGCAGGAAGAGAAGGTGCTTTAGCTACATTAACTCCAAAAGATTTAATCGGAAAAGAAACATATAAAGCAGGTGATTCAATTAAAGTTTATGTTGAATCTATCGGAAAGAATGAAGGAAAAGGCGAAAAAAGAGATAATTTAATCAAAATTTCTAGATCTTGCCCAGAATTCTTAAAGAAATTATTCTTCAATGAAGTTCATGAAATTTATGATGGTACTATTGAAATTAAATCCATCGCTAGAAGAGCTGGTATTAGAAGTAAAGTCGCAGTATTTTCTCACGATAAAGATGTCGATCCAAGCGGAGCATGTATCGGACCTAACGGAAGTAGAATTCAAGCTATCGTCTCTCAATTAGGAAACGCTAAAGATAGTAAAGAAAAGATTGATATTATCGCATATAACGATAATAAAGGAGTCTACTTAGCAGAATGTTTAAAACCAGGTGTCGTTTTAGGAATCATCTTTGATGATGAAAATAATTCTGCAAAAGTTATCTGTGAAGATGACACTCAAACTGCAGCAATCGGTGCTAAAGGAATCAACGTCGTTCTCGCTAGACAACTTTTAGGATTAAAAGAAATCTCAATCATTTCAAAATCTGAAGCTGATGAACAAGGATTAGTATATAAAACAATCGATGAATATGTCGTCGATTCTAGAGAAGAAGCTAGAAAGAAAGTTAGAGAAGAATCTTTGAAGAAATTAAAAGAGGAAACTCTAGTAACAACTGTAGAAACTAAAGAAGATTTCTTATCAAAAGATGAAGATGAAGAAGAAATCTCTGAATTACCAGAATTAAGTGAAGAAAAAGCAGTTGTTGAAACTCCTGTTGAAGAAGTTGCTAAACCTAAAAAAGAGGAAGAAGTAGTTGAAAAACGTGAAGTCAATACAACTATCTCTTTAAATGAATTAGAAGCTAACTTAGAAACAGAAAAGAAGACTTTAAAGGAACAACCAAAGAAGAAAAAGAAAGAAGTCAAAGCCGAAAATAAAGAAGAGAAGAAAGACGAGAACAAAAAATCTGTCGAAAAGATGAAAATCTATTCAGAAGAGGAACTCGAAGAACTCGAAAATGAAGATTATGAAGATTATGAAGACGATGATAACGACTTCAGCGAATATGATGATGATTCATATTACGAGGATAAATAATGAAAAAAATTCCATTAAGAAGGTGTTTAGCAACTAATAAATCTTATCCAAAAAAAGAATTATTTAGAATTGTTAAAACACCTACTAATGAAGTGATTCTTGATATAACTGGTAAAGCTAACGGTAGAGGCGCTTATATTTCAATGAATGTTGAAGCGATCGAATTAGCTAAAAAGACAAACTGTTTAGGCAAAGCTTTAGAAATAGAGATTCCTGAAGAGATATATACGAGAATGGAAAAATATTTAAAGATGAAATAATGAGGAGGAAAGTTAATGAAAGAAGATAAAAACCAACAAAAACGTGCGACTAATATTGCTACTAATAAACAAAAGAAAAACGAAACAAATAAAGTTAATGGTGGAGTTTTTGTTTTCACAAAATCATTAACTGTCGGCGAACTTGCTAAAGAATTAAATATCAATGCAAGCGAAATTATTAAATACTTCTTTATGAATAAAAAGCTCGTCACCATCAATCAAACTTTAGATGATGAATCTATCGGTGAAGTTTGTATTCAATTTGGTTATGACTTCAAAAAAGAAGAAGTGGTCGCTGAAGAAGATTTTGAAAAGGCGATTATCGACGACGATCCAAAATTATTAAAACCACGTCCTGCAGTCGTCACTGTCATGGGACATGTCGATCATGGAAAAACCACACTTATCGACGCTATTAGAAATTCAAATTTAGTCGCTGGAGAATTCGGTGGAATATCCCAAGAAATCGGTGCTTACGTAAAAGAATTTAAAGGACAAAAGATAACTTTTATCGATACTCCTGGGCACGAAGCATTCTCTGCTATGAGAGCTCGTGGAGCTAGCGTCACTGATATCGTTATTTTAGTTGTCGCAGCGGATGATGGTGTCATGCCTCAAACTATTGAAGCGATAGATCACGCTAAAGCAGCTAATGTTCCAATCATCGTAGCAATCAATAAAATCGATGTTCCTGGAGCAAATCCAGATAAAGTTTTAAATGAACTTATGCAACACGATGTCATCGCTGAAAGTTATGGTGGAGACGTCATGACTGTAGAAATTTCAGCTAAAAAGAAAATTGGTATTGAAGACTTACTCGACACAATTTTAGTTCAAGCTGAAATGTTAGAATTAAAAGCGAATCCTGATAGATACGCTATCGGTACTGTTTTAGAAGCTGAACTTGATCCAGGATGCGGACCTAAAGCTACTTTATTAGTTCAAAATGGAACTTTATTAAGTAGCGATTATGTAGTCGTAGGAACAGTCTATGGAAAAGTTAGAAGAATGACTAACGAACATAATAAAGTTTTAAAATCAGCTACACCTTCTGTACCTGTATCTATTATCGGATTGAGTGAAGTTCCTTTAGCTGGAGATAGATTCATGGCTTTCCCAACTGAAAAGCAAGCTAAAGAGATCGCTTTAAAAAGAAAAGTAAGAAAGATTGAAGAAGAGAGAGCTGCAACAAACGGAGTCACATCTTTAGATGATTTATATAATAAGATTAATGAAGGTCAATTAGCTCAAATTAATATTATTATTAAAACAGATTCTACAGGTAGTGCTGAAGCTGTTAAAGCTAGCTTAGAAAAATTAAATAACGATCAAGTTAAAATCAATATTATTAGAGCTGCAGCTGGTGCGATCAGTGAATCAGATTTATTGTTAGCTAGCGCATCTAATGCTATAGTTTATGGGTTTAACGTTAGACCAAGCGCATTTATTAGAAGTAAAGCTATCGAAGAAAAAGTAGAAATTAGACTTCACCGTATCATTTACGCTTTAATTGAAGAGATGGAAGATGCAATTAAAGGTCAAATGAAGAAAGAAGAAGTGGAAAAAGTATTAGGTCAAGCTGAAGTTAGAAATGTATTTAAAGTCTCTAAAGTTGGAACTATCGCTGGATGTATGGTCATTGATGGATCAATTAAAAATAACGCAAAAGTTAGAGTATTACGTGATGGAAGCATCGTTTATGAAGGTGAAATCGATTCTCTTAAACGTTTTAAAGACGATGCTAAAGAAGTTAAACAAGGCTATGAATGTGGTATTAAAATACTTAATTTCAACGACGTTCACGAAAATGACATTTTAGAAGCTTACGAGATGGTTAATAAGGAGTAAAAATGGCTAATCAACAAAAAAGAATTAAAGCTATAATTGATAAAAATATTAGAGATATCCTTCTTTTTGAATTAAAAAATGAGGTCGGTTTTTTAACTGTCACTAAAGTTGATGTAACAGATGATTATAGTTATGTAAGAATTTACGTTTCATTTTTTGATCATCCAAATGAAAATTTTAAAAAGTTATGTAAAGCTAAAGGTTTTGTTAAAAGCAGTTTAGCTAAAAAGATATCGTTAAGAAGAAGTCCTGAAATAGAATTTATTTTAGATGATGGATATTTTAAAGAGAAACATCTAGATGAGATTTTAAATAAAGAAAAAATCGAACTAGAAGAACTTAAAAAATAATTAATAATAGGAGCGAGCAATTATTTATTTCTACTAAATAATTTGCCAGAATTAAAACATGAATATTGAAGAGATAATTGAAAAGAAAAGAGATGGATTTAAATTAAGCAAAGAAGAAATTCACTATTTTATCGATGGATATTGCAAAGATTACATTAAAGATTATCAAGCTAGTGCTTTATTAATGGCGATATATATTCGTGGAATGGATAATGAAGAGATCGCTAACTTAACAGAAGAGATGAGAGTTAGTGGAGAAGTCTGGGATTTAAGTGATATCGAAGGACTTAAAGTAGATAAACATTCTACTGGTGGAGTCGGAGATAAAGTAAGTTTAATTTTAGGGCCAATGATTGCTAGTTTAGGGGCAAAACTCGCTAAGATGAGTGGGAGAGGATTAGGCCATACTGGTGGAACTATCGATAAATTAGAGTCTATCCCTGGATTTAAAGTCAATTTAAGTAAGGAACAATTTAAAAAGCAAGTTAAAGAAGTAGGCATGGCGATTATCGGACAAGATAAAAATATAGATCCTGCTGATAAAAAATTATATGCTTTAAGAGACGTTACAGGAACTGTAAGTTCAATTCCTTTAATTGCTTCTTCAATCATGTCTAAAAAGTTAGCTAGCGGCGCTGATTGCATCCTTTTAGATGTTAAATACGGTAACGGTGCTTTTATGAAGACAGTTAAAGATGCTAAAGAATTAGCTGTTACTATGGTCAATATCGGTAAATCTTTAAATAAAGATGTCAAAGCTGAAGTTACAGATATGAATCAACCTTTAGGATGTGCAGTAGGTAATTCTCTTGAAATAAAAGAAGTAATCGAAACTTTAAAAGGAAATGGACCTGAAGATATCACTTCAATTTGTGTATCTAGTGGGGCGATATTATTAGTCCAATCTAAATTATATTCTAATGTTGAAGACGCTAAAAAAGCGATATTAGAAAACGTTAAAAATGGAAAAGCTTTCGATAAATTCGTCGAGTTTGTTAAAGCTCAAGGTGGAGATGTCTCTTACATTTTAGATCCTTCAAAATTTGAAGTTAGTAAAAATATTATTAAAGTATATTCAACTAAAGCAGGTTACGTTAAAACAATAAACGCATTAGAAATTGGAAAAAGTAGCATGCATTTAGGTGGAGGAAGAGAAAAACTCGATGATGTTATCGATATGAGTGCAGGTATTGTATTAAATAAAAAAATTGGAGATTACGTCGAAGAAAACGAATTATTAGCAACTTTATACACTAATAAAGAAGATTATGAATATATAAAAGAAGATGTGTTGGCTTCTTTTGAAATCGTAAAAGAAAAAGTAGCTAAACCTAGCGAATTAACTCACGAAATAATCGAATAATTATTTAGAATATTTCTTTTTTAAATAAGCCATATCAGAGCTTCTTATGAAGCTCTTTAATTTTATATAATTGTCATTTAAATATTTTTCGTATGTAGAATTACTCTTTGAATTAGGCACAAAAAATTCTTTATTTTTAATTAATTCAGGTAAATATTGTAAATGTACCCGTACATCTTCTTGATCGTAAGGATATTTTTCTTCTTCTTTTAAATTAACTGGAGTAAATTTTAAATAATCCATGACGTCGAGAGGATTATCACTTGCTTCTTCGTATGCTTTTTCTATAGCTAAACATGCTGATTTAGATTTAGGAGATAAACATAAATCGACGATTGCTACACCTAGAGGAATAATAGCTTCTGGTAAACCTAAAGTTAAAGCAGAATCTATAGCGACTTTAGTTCTCATGCAAGCTCCAGGATTAGCGATACCGATATCTTCATAAGCCGTAACTAACAATCTTCTAGTTAAACTAGTGATATCACCACAAACTAAAAGTCTACAAGCATAATATAAACTTGCATTAACATCGCTCCCTCTAATCGATTTTTGTAAAGCGCTAACTGCATCGTAATGACCATCTTCATCTTTATCTAATCCATAATTTGGTATAGAAACAACTTTTTTAGTCATATCTATAGTTATATTTTGATTAATATAAGTAATATTTAATATTTCTAGATAATTTAATGCAAAACGAAAATCTCCATTGCTACATTTAGCGATATATTTTAAACTTTCATCATCTATTTTTAATTTATTATTAAATCCATTAGAATTTTCGATCGCTTTTTTAAGTCCATCAAAAATATTTTCTTGAGTTAAAGGTTTAACTTCTAATAAGTGACATCTACTTCTAATTGCTTTATTGATACTGATATAAGGATTAGCAGTAGTGCACCCAATTAAAAATATAGTTCCGTCTTCCACAAAAGGAAGCAATATATCTTGCTTATCTTTATTTAATCGATGTATCTCATCGATAATTACGATTGTAGGATGATTTTCTTTAGCTTCTTTAATAGCATCTTCAATATCTTTTTTGTTCGATGTAACCGCATTAAGTTTAATAAAATGAATATTTAAACTTAATGCGTAAGCGATAGCGATAGTAGTTTTTCCACATCCTGGATCTCCAAACAGTATAAAAGAAATCGGCGTTTTTTCTTTAATTGAGTTATATAAAAATCCATTTTTACCTACTAAATGGTCTTGTCCGATAACATCTTCAATTCTTTTTGGTCTCACTCTGAATGCTAATGGTTGTAACATATCTAAAATTATAACATTTTTTCAATATTTTATTTTACATTTTGATTATATTTATTTAAAATATTATCGAAGAAAAAGTTATTGAATTATTTTATTTAGAGAGGGCTAAATGGTGAAAAAGCCTTAAAATGATGATGACGAGCCACTTCGAAGCATTTATTTATTTAATTAAGAGTCTTTGTATATGCAAAGAAAATAGGATGGTACCGCGGTAATTTCGTTCCTAGTGTTATTAGGAACTTTTTTTTATTTTAAGGAGATATAAATATGAAGAAAATGACAAGTCAAGAAATTAGAGAAACATGGTTAAACTTCTTTAAAGAAAGAGGACATATGATCGAACCTGGAGCGAGCTTAATTCCTGTTAACGATCCTAGTTTACTTTGGATTAACGCAGGTGTCGCTGCTTTAAAAAAATATTTCGATGGAAGTAAAATTCCTGAATGTAAACGTATCACCAACGTTCAAAAATGTATTAGAACTAACGATATTGAAAATGTTGGAAAAACTGCAAGACATCATACTTTTTTTGAGATGTTAGGTAATTTTTCTATCGGAGATTATTTTAGAAAAGAAGTTATCGAATGGGCATATGATATTTTAACAAATGAAAAATATTTTGGATTAGATAAAGAAAAATTATATATCACTTACCATCCAGAAGATTTAGAAACTAAAAGTTTATGGATTAAACAAGGAATGGATGAAACTCACCTTATTCCATTGGAAGGAAACTTCTGGCAAATCGGAGAAGGACCTTGTGGACCAAACACTGAAGTATTTTTCGATAGAGGCGAAAGATACGATGAAAATCATCTCGGTATCAAATTATTAAAAGATGACATCGAAAATGATAGATACATCGAAATTTGGGGAATCGTCTTCTCTCAATTTAACGCTCAAAATGAAGTAGATAGAAAAGACTATAAAGAATTACCTCATAAAAATATCGATACTGGTGCAGGACTCGAAAGAATCGCTTGTGTTTTACAAGAAACTGAAACTAACTTTGAAACAGATTTATTCATGCCTATTATTTTAGATATTCAAAAATTAGCTAAAAAACCTTACGAAGGAAAATATTTGATGCCTTATAGAGTTATTGCAGATCATATTAGAACTTGCGTATTTGCTTTAGCTGATGGAGAAACTTTCTCAAACGAAGGTAGAGGATACGTTTTAAGAAGATTATTAAGAAGAGCTATGAGATATGCTCAAAAATTAGATTTATACGAACCTTTTATGTATAAATTAGTTAGAAGCGTCGCTAACAACATGAAATCTTTCTATCCTTATTTAATAGGTAAAGAAGATTATATTGGAAAAATGATTAAAAACGAAGAAGTTAAATTCATCAAAACTTTAACTAAAGGTGAAGCGATGTTGGTAAGTATGATTAAAGGCAAAAAAGAATTGAGTGGAGAAGATGCTTTTAAACTTTACGATACTTATGGTTTTCCAATTGAATTAACTAAAGAAATCGCTTTAGATAGTGGAGTAAATGTTGATTTAGTTCAATTTGAAGAATGTTTAAATAAACAAAAAGAATTAGCTAGAGCTAATAGAAAAAATATCGATTCATTCGCTAGACAAAGTAAAGATTTATTAGATTTTAACTTACATTCAACTTACACCTACGAAGATTTAGATATCGATAGCGAAGTAATCGGATTATTTATCGATGGTAATAAGGTAGATGAAATAACTGAAAAAGGTAATGTAATCTTTACTAAGACTAATTTCTACGCAGAAATGGGTGGAGAAGTAGCTGATACAGGTTATATTTTTAACGATAACTTTAGAGCCAATGTAACTTACGTTACAAAAGCACCTAATGGAGAACACCTTCATACGATTGAAGTGTTATATGGATCGTTAAAAGTTGGAGATAAAGTTACATTAGTAATCGATCATATAAAACATCAAAATATTATGAAAAATCACAGTGCAACTCACTTATTACAAGCTGCATTAATCAATATTTTAGGTGATGGAATCAAGCAAAAAGGAAGTTTTGTAAATGATAAATATTTACGTTTTGACTTCTCTTATTTAAATAAAATCGATGAAATAACACTTTCTAAAATTGAAAAACAAGTTAATGAATATATTAATCAATCAATTCCTAGAGTAACAAAAGTTCTTCCTATTGAAGAAGCTAAAAAAGTTGGTGCTATAAGCGAATTTAGTGAAAAATACGGGGATACTGTTAGAGTTGTTTGCTTTGGAGGCGTAAGCAAGGAATTCTGTGGAGGATGCCATGTAAATAATAGTAGTGATATCGGTTGCTTTATTATCAAACAAGAAAGCGCTATAGCTAGTGGAGTTAGAAGAATTGAAGCATGTACTGGTATTGAAGCTTATAAAGAATATAAAGAAAAACACTCTTTATTATTGGATATTGAAAAGCAAGTTGGAGTTAAATCTATCAATGAGATACCTGCTAAAATTACTTCATTAAACGAAGAATTAATAGCATTAAAATCATTAAATACTTCATTAAATATGAAGATTGCAAATTATCAAACTGAATCATTAGTCAATAAATTTAAGGTAATAAATACTAAAAATGTACTAGTTAAATACTTAGATAATACTAATATGAATTCTTTAGTCAATATTTATGATACTTTAAAAAATAAAGTTGAGGATTATGCTATTATTTTAATTGGACACGACGAAGATAAGTATCCTCTTATCGTAGGAGTTAGTGATAATTATATCAAAGCTGGATTAACCGCTAAAAACTTAATTAAGAACGTAACTTCATTATTAGGAGGAAACGGCGGAGGAAAAGATAATTTAGCAAAAGGTAATGTTAAAGAATTATCTTCATTAGAAAAAGTCTCGGATTTATTTTAAAAAATGGAAAGATATTTAGGGTTAGATTTAGGAACAAAAACAATAGGGATAGCAATATCCGATACTTTAGGCATAGTCCATGGTAAAGAGAATTTTTGTTTTAGTGAATTTTATTATAAATTAGCTAGACTTCATGTAATTTCTTTAGCAAAAGAAGAAAATATCACTAACATCGTATTAGGTTTACCATTACAATTAGATAGAAAAGAAGGGAAAAGATGTGAATCTGTAAGAAGATTTGCTGATGATTTAAAAAAAGATTATCCTGAAGCTAATATCTATTTTATGGACGAATCTTTTACTACGATCGAAGCTAGAGAAAGATTAAGAGAACAAGGTTTAAAAGAAAATAAAATTAAACCTATAATCGATATGATGAGTGCTGTTATAATATTAGAAGATTATATAAAAACAATTAATAAATAAGGAGAAAATATGGAAATTTTAAACGATAATGACATTATTATGACTGATGATAACGGTAAAGAATACTTGATGAAAATATTATTTACTTATGAAAACGAAGAAAGAGATACAAAATATGTTTACGTATACGAAGAAAGTAATCCTGATGATATTTTTGTATTTAAATATAACGATGAAGAGACTGATTTATTAGTAGTAGATGATGAAGAAGAACTAGAAGAAGCTCAAGAAGTGCTTGAAGCTTACGATTCTGATCCAAAAATTCAAGATATTAAATAAAATTTCTATACTTTTATCTTAATAATTGATAAAATATTTATTCAGTTGAGGTAATAAAAATGAACGAAAAAGAAAAAAAAGAGATTACTAAGGAAGGTCTTGAAGCTCTCGAAAAAGAATTAAGAGACTTAATTGATGTTAAAAAACCTGAAGTTATCGCAAAACTTCAAAACGCTAGAGCAATGGGTGACTTATCCGAAAACGCAGATTATGACGCTGCTAGAAATGAACAAGCTAGAATTGAAGCTCGTATTAAAGAATTAGAATATATTAAAGCTAATTATAAAGTCGTCGAAATTAAAAAAGGAGATAAAACTGCTTCAATTGGTAAAACTGTCACTTTCGAAAGATTAGATAACAATAAAGTATTTACAATCAGTATCGTATCAAGCCAAGAAGCTGATGCTTTATCAAATACTGATAGAATGAAGATTTCTAATCAATCTCCTATCGGAATGAGCCTTGATGGACATAAAGTTGGTGATGTTGTAACTATTAAAATCGCAAAACCTTACGAAGTTAAAATCACTGATATTAAAATTACACAAGCTTAAAAATTTTTTAAATTAATATGTAAAAATACCTCCTAAATATACGTCTTGTATATAAAAGGAGGTATTTTTTATGGTAATCAAAATCGTTTTATGTGTCTGCGTCGCTGCGATTATTGGTATTGTCGCTTTCCAATTTATTGATCCTAATTTAAATAAGAATAACAATACTACAATCATCGATGATGACAATCGATTAACAATCGGAGTAACAGGAGAAGTAGCTAAACCAGGTGACTATCTATTTAGTGAAGATGCTACGATGGAAGACTTAATCGGAGCTGCTGGAGGAATAACGACTAATGGCGATGATAGATGTTTCTATTATGAAGCAATAGTAGAAGCAAATAAAAGTTACTACATTCCACCAAAATACGATAATTCGAATGTTTGTAACGATGAGCCAATTTCAAAAATTAATATCAATACATCTTTAAAAGAAGATTTGATGAAAATTACAGGATTTGGTGATGCTATCGCTACAGCAATAATCAATTATAGGGAAGCTAACGGAACATTTTATACATTAGAGTCTATAATGAATGTTGATGGAATCGGAAACGCAAAGTTCAACACATGTAAAAATTACATCATTTTACATGACTAATGTTTTACATTTCAATACTTCTAATATTTATTAGTGGTTTAATATTAATATCGAAAGATACTTACTTCATCGCTTTATTTTTATCGATCATCTCTTTCTATTTATTTTATAAAAAAGTCGATTTTACTAAAAAAAGACTTATTCTATATATAATTGCTCTTATTCTTCCAATTTTAATTAGTTTAACAAAATATATTGAATTTAATCCTAAAACCATAATAGGGGTGGTGGTCGATAAAGGTAATAACTATATTGTTGTAAGAACTTTCTTTAAAAAATATTATATTTATTCAAGTGATCAAATAACTCTTTATTCAATTTTAAAAATAAATGGTAATGTAGCTGAATATAAATTTAAAACATTAGAATCCGCATTTGATTTTAATAAATATTTAGAAAATAAAGGCATTTTTCGTCAATTTTATATCAAAAATTATAGTTTTATATTTAAAAATCCTTTAAGTTTAGATTTTATTAAAAAAGCTTATTTAGCAAAATATGAAATTAATAATCAAGATTTTGTAAATTCATTACTATTTAATTCCATCAATTATAATAGTTATTATATTTATAAAGCTAGAAGCCTGAATATGATTAATTTGATCTCATTAACAGGAATTTACTTAAATTTTATTCTTTATGGGATATTTAATATAATTAAGAAATTCTTTAATACTAAGCTAGCCTATATTGTTTCTTTAATACTATTTATTCCTATATGTATTATTAATTCTGATTCTTTTTTAGTATTTAGGATATTTACGTTATTTTTAATCAAGTTTATATTAGAACTAAAGAATATTAAATACGATGAAATTAAGATAAAAACGGTATTTATATTGATATTATTACTCACTGATCATTATCTAATATATTCTTATTCGTTCGTTATATTTGTATTTATTTTTATATCTTTTACATTTTTAAATCTTTTATTATCTCGATACAAAGGGATAAAAAAGAAAATATTTGCTTATTTTATAATCTTTATATTATTCTTCCCTTTTCAAATTCAGTTTAATAATTCTTTTAATATAATATCTTCATTAATTTCTTTTATTTTTTTACCCATTACTAAAGTATTGTTTTTAATAATTTTATTAGGATTTTATGGATTATATTTCGATTTTTATAATAAAATTATAAATTTCTTTATAAAAATATTATTTAATTTAAATATTGATAAATTAAATATAAATGTAGCTCCATTAAATCAATATTTTATTGTTATATATTATGTACTAGTTTTTATTATTTTTTACTTTATGGAGTCTAATAATAAGATTAAAATTTCGATCTATTCTTCAGTTTTAATCACATCAATAATATTATACTCAATGCCCTTAAAGAATTATTTTTTAACAAACGTCACATTTTTAAATGTAGATCAAGGTGATGCAACATATATAAATTATAAAAATACATCGATATTAATCGATACTGGTGGATTAACTTATCAAGATGTAGCTAAAAACTCATTAATTCCTTTTTTAAAGAAAAATAGAGTGTATTCAATAGATCACGTATTTATATCACATTATGATTTCGATCATTATGGAGCATTAGATTCTTTAAAAAGTAATTTTACGGTTAAAAATATATATGATTATAATTCAACTTACCCTATTCAAATAAACGATTTATGTTTTGAAAATTTAAATGTATATAGTAGTTTATGGGAAGAAGAAAACGATAAATCTACAGTATTGAAGTTAAAAATTAAGGATAAAATATTTATTTTTTGCGGAGATGCAACTAAAAAGATAGAAAAAGCAATTATTGATTCTGATATCGACTTAAAATGTGATTATTTAAAAGTAGGACATCACGGATCAAATACATCTTCTTTAGATGAATTTATTAAAAAAAGTTCACCTAAAGAGGCGATAATATCTTGTGGATATAATAATAAATTTAAACATCCTCATAGCGATACATTAAAAACACTAAATAAATATAAAATTAAAATAAGAAGAACTGATATTGAAGGTAGCATTATATATAAATTTTAAATTAGAAAAAAACTGAAAAAACGAGTATAATAATACATGAAGGTATTTAAATGTTTAGTGTAAATGATAAAATTTTAGTAAGTAATATTGGTGTTTGTGAGGTTCATGAAATCGAAACCAAAGATTATGGTAATGGTGAAAATCAATACTACATTTTATATCCTCTTTTTGAAAACAAAACCAACAAAATAATGATTCCTGTTAATACTAAAATTTATTTACGTAAACTTGTTAATATTAAAGAAGCTGAAAAAATAATGGGTACTTTTGATGAATATGAAGATTTTTGGTTAAAAGATCCTCGTCAAAGAAAAGAAGCTTTCTATGCGATTATTAATAGTGGTGAGATATCAAGATTTAAAAGTTTATATCTTACAATTCAAAATAAAAAACTTGAATTATTAGCTAATAAAAAGATGCTTAACTCAACCGATAAATCAATTTTAGATACTGTTACTAAAGTTTTAGCAGAAGAAATATCGGTAGTCTTAAATGAAGATTACAATGAAATAACAAGAAGGCTAATTGAACCTTTTAAGATAGCAAAATAATAAATTAGTATATTTTTAGTTAATTATTAGTAGTAAGTTAGTATATGGAATTAAATTTTTACAATAAGACAAGAAAAGATTTATCAGGATATAAGGAAAAATATTTTGACTTATTTAACAAAACAAAAGAAATTTTAAATTTAAAAAACGATTTTATTATGTCTGTTACAATTGTCTCTAAAAATAAAATCCACGAATTAAATCGTGATTATAGGGGAATTGATAGACCAACTGACGTCATAAGTTTTGCTTTTTTAGATGATAAAAAAGAAGTTTTAAAAGGTAATTTTCCTGTAGATTTAGGGGAAATTTATATTTGCTACGATGTATGCAAAAAAAATGCGTTAAAATATGGTAATACTCTTGATAGAGAGCTTTGTTTCTTATATGTGCATGGTTTATTACATTTATTAGGATACGACCATCAAACTAAAGAACAAGAAAAAGAAATGTTTTCGTTACAAGATGTTATTTTACCACCAAAAGGAGTATAAATTATGACAAAAGAAGAATTAGTTGCAAAAGCAATAGAAGCTAGAGAAAGATCTTATTCACCTTATTCTAAATTTAAAGTTGGTGCAGCATTATTAACTAAAGATGGAGATGTCTATTTGGGTACAAATATCGAAAATGCTTCATATCCTGTTTCAATGTGTGCTGAAAGAAACGCAATTTTTAATGCATATTGCAATGGTGTTGTATATGAAAATATAGAAGCTATCGCAATAGTAGCAGATACTGAAGAACCTGTTTCTCCTTGTGGTATGTGTAGACAAGTCCTTTCGGAATTATTTCCTAGAGATGCTAATATTTATTTAGCTAATTTGGATGGGATGATTAAAGTTACAAATATAGATGAATTATTACCATATGCTTTTGATGGAGATGATTTATAATGAAAAGTGGATTTGTTAGCATAATCGGAAAACCAAACGTTGGAAAATCAACATTATTAAATAAAATTATAGGTAGTAAGATTTCTATCGTCACACCTAAATGTCAAACGACAAGAAATAGCATTCAAGGTATTTATAATGATGAAGATTCTCAAATTATATTTATTGATACTCCTGGAATTCATAAACCTTTTAACGAACTTGGAAAAGCTTTAGATAAAGTTTCTTATTCATCAATTAGAGATAGTGACATTAGTTTATTAGTCGTTGATACAAGTAAAAATTATTCAGAGGATGATGCTTTTTTAACAGACCACATTAAATTCGATAATAAATTAATCGTTGTTTTTAATAAAATCGATCAAACAAATATCGAATTAATTACAAAAATTAAAGAAAAATATAAAGAAATATATCCAGATTGCGAATTTATTGAGATTTGTGCTCTTGATGGATTTAATGTCGATGGACTTATAAAGTTAATAAAAGAAAATTTACCAGAAGGTCCCCAATATTACGATACTACATTAGTAACTGATCGTGATTTGTCTTTCAGAATTCAAGAAATTATAAGAGAAAAGATTCTGTTATTATTAAAAGAAGAAGTGCCACATGGTGTTTTAGTAATAGTAGAAGAAATACAAAAAGAAGATGGTAGACCTAATATCTACGCTAAAATTATTGTTGAAAAAGAAAGCCATAAAGGCATATTGCTCGGTAAAAATGGTTCAATGATCAAAAAAATTGGAACTTACTCTAGACAAGATATAGAAAAAATGATCGGAAAACATGTCAATCTTGAATTAGTTGTCAATGTTGTATCTGATTGGAGAAACTCGAGTAGATTTTTAATTAAAGCAGGCTATAAAATTTAATGCAAGAATTTGAAGGAATAATTATAAGCGTCAATAAGTATAAAGATTATGATGCTATTTTAAATGTTTTAACAAAAAACAATTTAATTCCTGTACTTGGAAAAGGTATATTTAAAGAAAATAATAAAAATCATAAATTTCTTAATAAATTTATATATGGTATTTTTGATTGTTATGAAGGACCAATTAAAGGTTTAAAGTTAAGAAACGTCAAAGTAAAAGAATTTTATCCTATAAACTTTAAAAGCTATAGTTCGTTAATAATAGTAGATTTTTTAAGCGAATTGGTGGTTAAAACAACTGAAAGTTCTGATTATTCATTTCTTTTTATACATATTTTAAAATTATTAGATGTCTTAAAAAGAGAAAATAATGATAGTGTACTTTTTGGATCTACATTACAATTTATATTTGATTATATCGATAATTTAGGAATAAAACCTATTATAAATGGGGACGGAATTGCATATTTTTCGTTTAAAAAAGGTGAATTTTCTTCAACATATGAAGAATTTGATTATAAATTAACAACTAGTGAAGAAAGTTTAATAAAAGCATTATATAAAAACGAAGAAATAAACGACTATCCTATAGCTACAATTATTTCGATTTTAAAACTTTTTATAAGTTTTATAGAATCATCTTTTGATATTAAATTAAATTCTAAAGAAATGTTGTAAAAGTTCACTTATAATAGGTTGACAAAACAACCATATTTCTTTAAAATTTTTAACTATTGAGGTATTTTATGGAAAAAGAAAATAAATTTGAAACTGTTGCTATGCATTTACAAACAACAGGTTATATTTTTCAAGGCTCAGAAATATATGGTGGGCTTTCAAATACTTGGGATTATGGCCCATTAGGCAGCGAATTAAAAGCTAATTTAAAAGCTTTATGGTGGAAGAAGTTCGTTCATGAATCTCCTACAAACGTCGGTATCGATTCAGCAATTTTAATGAATCCAAAAGTTTGGGAAGCTACTGGCCATGTCACAACTTTTAACGATCCATTAATCGATTGTAAATCATGTAAATCACGTTTTAGAGCTGATAACTTAATCGAAGAGCAATTTAGCGATGTCGATGTCAATGGTATGACACAAAAAGAAATGAATGACTTTATTAAAGAACATGAAGTTAAATGCCCTGTATGTGGTAAATCTAATTTTACAGATATTAGACAATTTAATATGATGTTTAAAACTCATATCGGTGTTACTGATGATTCAAAAAGTGAAGTTTATTTAAGACCTGAAACAGCACAAGGTGTCTTTGTTAACTTTAAAAATGTCCAAAGAGCTACTAGAAGAAAACTTCCTTTAGGCATTTGTAATGCTGGAAAATCATTTAGAAATGAAATCACTCCTGGGAACTTCACTTTTAGAACAAGAGAATTCGAACAAATGGAATTAGAATTCTTCTGTAAGCCTGGAACAGATTTAGAATGGTTTAAATATTGGAAAGATTTCTCCATTAAATTTGTTGAATCTTTAGGTATTAAAGATGAAAATCTTCGTTTTAGAGATCATGAACCTGAAGAATTAGCATTCTATTCTAGAGCAACAACAGATATCGAATATAAATTTAGCTTTGGATGGGGTGAAATTTGGGGAATTGCCGATAGAACTGATTACGATTTAAAAAGACATCAAGAATATTCAAAAGAAAGTTTAGAATATCTTGATCCAGAAACAAACGAAAAATATGTTCCTTATTGTATTGAACCATCATTAGGATTAGATAGATTATTCTTGATGGTAGTCAATGATTCCTACGATGAAGAGACTCTTGAAAATGGTGAAATAAGAAAAGTAATGCGCTTAAAGCCATTCTTAGCACCTTATAAAGCAAGTATTTTACCATTAAGTAAGCAATTAAACGATAAAGCATTAGAAATCTACAATTCATTAATTCCTTATATGAATTTATCGTTTGATACTACTGGAAGTATCGGTAAAAGGTATAGAAGAAACGATGAAATCGGAACTCCTTATTGCGTAACTATCGATTTTGAAACAGCTAATGACAACTCAGTTACTGTTAGAGATAGAGATACAATGAAACAAGAACGTATTAAAATTGAAGATTTAAAAAACTATTTATTGGAGCGTACTTTTTATAAATAATGGAAAAATCTAACTTATTCCAAATTGCAGATGATATTTTAAAACAAATTGACATAGTAGAAATAGTTTCTCATTATACTAAACTTCAAAAAAGAGGAAGAAACTACACTTGTCTATGTCCTTTTCATGATGATAAAAAATTAGGAAATTTCTATGTTTCTCAAGAAAAACAATTTTTTAAATGCTTTTCTTGCGGAACCTCAGGAAATGCTATTAATTTTGTTCAAAAAAGAGAAAATATCACATATATTGAGGCGTTAAGAAAAGTATGTGAGATTGCAGGAATTAACGAGCCTAGACTTTTAAATAAGCAAAAAAGTGGTGTTTCATTATCTTTGCAAGAAACATATAAATGTTTAAATGATATTACTGATTATTATAAAGCTGGTTTAACTTCCATTGAAGAAGGAAAAGACGCTATTAATTATCTTCATTCTAGAGGATTAAACGATGAGGTTATCTCTTATTTTAATATCGGATACGCCTATAGTAACGGTACAAGGTTAATAGAATATCTTCAAGAGAAGAAATATAGTATTAAAACAATAGCTAATACTGGTATTGTTCATCTTAACGACAATCCTTTAAAAGATATTAATGTTAATAGAATTATCTTTCCAATCGCTAATAAAAATGGCCAAATTGTCGCGTTCAGTGCGCGTGTTTTTAAAGGTGCAAGCGATGCAAAATACGTAAATACTCGCGAAACCGAAGCGTTTAAAAAATCTAATACTTTATATAATTTTCATAACGTGTTAAACGAAGCTAAAAAAGTCGGCTATATCTATGTTTTAGAAGGATTTATGGATGTTATTGCTTGTTATAGAGTAAACATTAAATCCGCAGTCGGTATAATGGGCACAGCTTTAACAAAGGAACATATTCAATTATTAAGATATTTGAATGTTGAAATCAGATTATGTTTAGATTTAGATGCTCCTGGACAAGATGCGATGGTAGAAATAATAAAACAATTTGATAAAGAAGGATTAAATTATAAATTAGTTAATAATTTAACAAGTTACATCGGTAAGGATTCAGATGAAATATTATCTAAAAATGGTGATAATGCTCTCATTACATTCTTAAATAATTTAATTAGCAAAGGAGAATGGCTATTAAATTATTATTCAAAGAAATTAAATTTAAATAGTTTAAGCGATAGAAAGAAACTTGTTAACCAATTTCTTCCTGTTTTAAACGAAACTAGCAATCCTTTAGAATCAGAAGATTACATGGTTAGATTATCAAATTTATCTAATTTTACTTTAGAAACATTAAAAACAATACTTAAAAACTATAAAAAGACAAGCTTAGTTGATCAGAAAAATAATATTGTTGATTGGACAATAGCAACAAAAGCTGCTAACAAAAAATTAACTAGACTTGAAAATGCTGAGAAGACATTAATGAAATATATCTTAGAGAATAAAGAAGCTTTAAATTTATACAATTCTAATTTAGGATTTATGACTAATAGTCTTTATTTAAAAATCATTGATTTAATCGAAGATTATATTAGAGAAAATATTAGCAGTAGTTATTCTTCAAAAGATTTTATAAATTATTTAAATGTTTTAGATAATTGGGGTAATAGTGAAAATAAAGAACTCATAAACAACGAAATTATCGCTCTAACAAATGATGATGCTCAACTTGTTCCATATAGCGAAAAATCTGCCTTAAATGTTATAAAAACGATCAATGAAGAAAGAGAAAAGAAGAGAAGAGATCAATCCTATATCGATGCAATAAAAGGTAAAAGTGATATTGAAAAAGCTCAAATTTTAGAAGGTCGCAAGAATTTGCAAAGACAATCTTTAAAAAATAAATCTAAAAAGAAGGAGGGTTAGTATGGGAAAAGAAAAAATATCTAATAACGTAAAAAGTAAAGATATAGTTGATAAAAAGTATAAAACTAGTAGTAAATTAGTTGATAACACTAATAATGATTCTATATCTAATTATAGCAATCCTTCAGATTATAATAATGAAGATGATACTGAAATTATCACTAATAAAGAATTAGATAAAATCATTAAGTCGACAGAGAAAAAATCAAAAGACAAAATTATTGATTATGATGATTTCTTAGATAGTGTAAAATATATCGATTTAAGTGATGATCAATTCGATGTGATTAGAGATCGTTTTTTAAACGATGGGTATAAATTTCTAGATGATGATGTAGATATAGATGAACCTATAACCGATGAAGATATCGAACCATTAATTGAAGATGAAGATAGCAAAGATAATGGTGAAGATATAGAATCCGAAGAAGAAAATAATAGGGAAGACACTGATGAGCCTAATTTAATAGAAAATAACGATGTTAAAATTCAAGACAGCATCAAATTATATTTAAACGAAATTGGTAAATTTAAATTATTAACTGCTGATGAAGAAAAAGAATTAGCTTTAAAAGTTGCTCATGGTGATGAAAATGCAAAGCATAAATTAACTAACTCTAACTTAAGATTGGTCGTAAATATCGCAAAACACTACATCGGTAGAGGTATGCAATTTCTCGATTTAATCGAAGAAGGCAATATCGGTTTAATGAAAGCTGTCGAAAAATTTGATCCTAATAAAGGTTATAAATTCTCAACATACGCCACCTGTTGGATTAAACAAGCAATCAGTAGAGCAATCGGTGATCAGGCTAGAACTGTTAGAATACCAATTCATATGGTAGATAATATCAATAAAATAAATAAAGCGGCAAGAAAATTGACTGTAGAACTAGCAAGAAATCCAACTCCTGAAGAAATTAGTAAAGAAATCGGAGGTTCTATGACACCAAAAAAAGTCATTGAACTTCAAAAAATGTCTCAAGAACCAATTTCTTTACAATCAAAAATAGGTGATGAAGATGAATCTAGACTTGAAGATTTTGTTGAAGATAAGGAATCTTTATCTCCATCTCAATATACAAATAGAGAATTAAATAAAGAAAATTTGTATAAAATTATGGGAGATTTAACAGAAAAAGAAAGACAAATCTTAATTCTATTATATGGTCTTGAAGATGGTGTGCCTAGAACACTTGAAGAAGTAGGAAAAATATATGGAGTATCTCGAGAAAGAATACGTCAAATAAAAGCGAAAGCTATTAGGAAATTAAAAAATCCTGCTAAAATCAAAAATCTAGATGATGACTATAGTAATTATTAAATAAAGTTTAATAAATCAAGGAAGGGGAAAAATATGGGAAGAACAAAAAAAGTAAAAACTGAAAAAAATGAAAAAGTAGTTTCAAAAAAATCAAAAGAAGTGAATGTAGATGAAGAAGAAATTCTTGAAGAAGAAGAGGAAATCATCAACATTTCTGATGATGACGACGAAGAAACAGAAATTGAAAAAGAAATTAGTAAGATTATTAAAGAAGCAGAAAAGAATTCAATCGACAAAACTATCGATTACGACGAATTTTTAGAGTCCGTTAAATACATCGATTTAAGCGATGATCAATACGATTCAATAAGAGCAAAATTCGTTAGTGATGGATATAAAATCATCAATAAAGATGATGAAGAAGATGTCGATTTAGAAAAAGACTTTAATCCAGATGAAGTTAATTTAGAAGAAGAAGACGATGTCTTTGATGAAGATGAATTAGAAGAGACAGAAGAAGATGAATCAGTTAAATCTTTAGATGTCGATAACATGAACTTCCTTGAAAATAGCGATGTTAAAGTACAAGATAGTGTTAAACTTTATCTTAAATCCATCGGTCAATATAAACTTTTGAGTGCTGATGAAGAAAGAGATTTAGCATTAAGGATCGCTAAAGGAGATGTTGCGGCACGACATAAATTAACAAATTGTAACTTAAGACTTGTTGTAAATATTGCAAAACACTATATCGGAAGAGGAATGGAATTCTTAGATTTAATCGAAGAAGGAAACTTCGGTTTAATGAGAGCTGTTGAAAAATTCGATTATACTAAAGGTTTTAAATTCTCTACATATGCGACATGGTGGATTAAACAAGCCATCGCTAGAGCTATTGCTGATCAAGCTAGAACTATAAGAATTCCAGTTCATATGGTCGAAAAGATCAATAAAATTAATAAAGCATCTAGGAAATTAAACATCGAACTTGCTAGAACCCCAACTCCTGAAGAGATCAGCGAGGAACTTGATGGCCAATTCTCTCCAAAAGAAATTATGGATATTCAAAAACTTTCTCTTGATCCAGTTTCCTTACAATCACCAATCGGTGATGAAGAAGATACAAAATTAGAAGATTTTGTTGAAGATAAAGAAGCTGTATCCCCAACACAATATACTAATAGAGAGATGAATAGAGAAAATTTATATAGAGTGTTAGAAGAATTAACTGATAAAGAACGTAAAATCATCATTATGCGTTACGGACTTGAAGATAATAGACCTAGAACATTAGAAGAAGTAGGAAAAGAATTTAATCTTACTAGAGAAAGAATTCGTCAAATCGAAGCTAAGGCTATTAGAAAATTAAGACATCCAACAAGAACTAAGAAATTAGATGATCATTATGGGGATTAATTATGCTTTCTAAAAGACTTCAAAGCATATATTCTCTAATTGAAAAAGGGCAAAATGTCGCAGATATTGGTTGTGATCACGGATATCTTTTAATTGAACTTTATAAAAATAACATTTCCAAAGTTTTATTAGGAGTCGATAATAAGATTGGACCACTAAATATCGCTAAAGCAAATATCGAAAAAGAAAGATTTACATCAAGCATTAATCTTTCTTTAAGCGATGGCTTAGATAGTGTTAGTAATAAATACAATTGTGTTATTTTAGCAGGTTTAGGAAGCGATACAATAATTAAAATCATTGAAAAAAACGTTAAAAAACTTGATTTTATTGATACTTTTATAATAGATTCTCATACTGATATAGAAAATATTAGAAGATTTTTTGTTATGCATAATTACTTTATCGATAAAGAAATTTTGCTAATGGAAAAAAATATCTTATATACAATTATTCGTTTTAAAAAAGGTAATTCTTCATATAGCGATTTAGAATTTAAATATGGACCATATCTATTAAAAAATAAAGATGATAATTTTATTAAAATATACACTGATAGAATCGATTGTCTTCAAAGTATAGTTAAAAATCAAACTAATGAACAATATATTAAAAAAATAAACGAAGAAATCGAAGAATTGAATAAAATTATCAATTATTGATAGGAGTGCATCATGAAAACAAAGAAATTATTAGTAAACTTAGGTAAAAAATATCCTAGATCATTATCAGAAAAATGGGATTTCCCACTTCATCAAGTAGGAAAAATAAAAGAAGAAACTAAAACAATCCTTTTGTGCTTAGATTTTGATGAAACAGTTTATAAATATATGGTAGATAACGATTTACTCAATAAAGTAGATTTAATTATCACACATCACCCATTTATTTTTGGAAAATATGATGAAATAATTAAAAATGACACCAAAAAAGCTCAATTAGTCGATAAATTATTAGAAAATAATTTGGTTATATATTCTTATCATACTTGCTTTGATAGTGCAAAAGACGGAATGAATGACGCTTTAGCTGAAGCATTAAATTTAAAAAACATCCATCCTTTAATCAGTAACCAAATGGCTAGAGGTGGAGAATTAGAAAAAGAGATGGAAATTCATGAATTTGCTAAATACGCTAAAGATAAATTGAATGTTTCATATGGATTATTGCTTCCTTACGGTAATAAAAACATCAAAACTGTAGCTATTATTGGTGGAGGAGGTTCATCTTTCTATAAAGATAGTATGTTAGAAAGTTACGATATTTATATTAGTGGAGATTGTCCACATCATATTAGAAGGGATATTATAACTAATAATTACAATTATTTAGATTTACCTCACGAAATTGAAAAAATATTCGTTAAACAAATGAAAAAGATTTTATTAGGAATCGATGATTCATTGAATGTAATAGTAGTAGATCACGAAAAAGAACCAGAAGTTATTTTATAGTTTTTAAATAATTTACAACACCTAAAACATCTTCATTTGAAGCGCTAGTGCCACTTAAAATAAGAAGTGACATATCGTTATTAAAATTAAAATTAAATATATCCTTAAAATCGTTAATTATTTTAATATTATTCAACTTAGTAGTATTTTGGTATAAATTTAGTAGATTTTTTGTATTAGCACTAGTAGTATCTCCAACAACAAACACAAAGTCATACTTATTATTTTCGATTTCGATTTTTAAATTTTCATACCTTTTATATGGTTCAAGACAAATATTTTTGTACACTTCAATATTTTTAAAATTGTTTATATTTATGATATTTTCTTCATAACTAGAAATTGGACAAGTAGTTTGATTTAATACTAAATATTTTGATTTATTATCATTTTTAAAATTTAAAATATCAATTATTTCTTTATTTGTATAAGAAAATAAATATTTTGATTCAATATGGTTTTTATTACCAATAAAAATAAGTTTATCAAAATCAGAATTATTTATTATTTTAATATTTTTATCTACAATTGGGCATACAAGATCAAAATAAGTAAAATTTCTTTCTATAATATAATCCTTTAACTTTTTATAGTTACCATGACAAGAAAAAACTATAATTTTATCGATTGTATCGATATTTTTAAAGTAAGAAAGAAGATAATTTTCATCAAGATTATCAATAATATTAACACCTTTATTAATTAAAATGTCATTAGTATTTCTATTATGAACTAAAGGACCAACTAATATAATTTCTTTATTTTTGTTATTATCGATAATCTCATTAATTTTATTTAAGGCGTTTTTAACACCAAAACAATATCCATAAGGTTCCAAAACTTTAATATTCATATTAAAAATAATAACATTTAAATCAAAATATGTGAATTCTAATAAATTTTAATGTAAAATATTAAACATGAATTTCAAAGCATTTAACTTAAAAGAAGAATTAGTAGAAGCTCTTAATGAATTAGGATATAAAGAGCCAACAAAAGTACAAGAAACAGTTATTCCTAAAGCGCTTAAAGGTGAAAATATTATCGTTTCATCACATACTGGTAGTGGAAAGACCCACTCTTTTTTGATACCAATTTTAAATAATCTTAATTTTAACGATAATATTCAAGCTATTATAATCTCTCCAACTAGAGAACTAGCTAGACAAATTTATCGTTTTACAGAAGAATTTAAACCATATTTCCCTTCTTTAAAAACAAAATTATTTATTAGTGGTGTAGATTTTACAAAAGATTTAGAATCTTTAAATAACGGATGTAACATCATAATTGCTACACCTGGTAAATTAGCAAGTTTACTTTTAGATAGTAGCATTTCATTAGATTCTTTAAAAACTATAGTTTTAGATGAAGCTGATATGCTTATCGAAGAAGGATTTATTGAAGAAATTAATAAAATCATCAAAAAAACAACAAAAAAACCTCAAATTGAAGTATTTAGTGCAACAATTAATAAAAAGGTAGAAGTATTTTTAAAGAAATTTATCGATGCAGATTATACGATTACAATGAAAGATGATGTTCCTACTTCACATACAGTCAATCACTATTTAGTAAATACAAAACATAGAGATGTATATACTTCAGTCTTAGATTTTATTAAAATTAAAAATCCTTATTTATTATTAGTCTTTATGAATTCTAAAGAAGAAGTTAAAAAAATGTATAATTTTTTAAGTGAACAAGGCTATAGAATCGGAATTTTAAGCGGAGATTTAGAGTCTAGAGAAAGAAAATCTATGCTTAGAAGAATCAATAATGATGAATTTAGAATTGTCGTATGTAGTGATATCGCAGCAAGAGGTTTAGATATTAATGATGTTAGTGATGTTATAAGCGTATTTTTACCTAATAACCTTGAATATTATTTCCATAGAGCTGGTAGAACAGGTAGAAATTTTAAATCAGGCAATAGTTATGTATTTTACGATTCAGATCATACTAAACCAATATTCAAACTTTTAGAATCTAATATTAAAGTACAATATTTAAAGTTAGATAATAATGGTTTATCTGAAGATATACCATTAAAAAAAGAAACTAAAAAGAGAATTAAAATAGATACTGAATTAGATAAAAACATCAAAAAAGCAAAATATGAAGCTAAATCTAATAAAGTTAAGCCAAATTATAAGAAAAAAGTAAAATTAGCTATTGATAAAGTTAAAAGAAAACATAAAAGAGAAATCATTAAAAAAGATATAAGAAGACAACAAACCGAAAGGTATAAAGAAAATGGAAGAAGAAAATAAGTATGTTGATATCTTAATTGGATCTCATGTAAGCATGAATTCACCTAAATTTTTCTTAGGATCTGTAGAAATGGCTATAGAAAACGAAGAAAATACATTTATGTTTTATACTGGAGCTCCTCAAAATTCAATTAGAACTCCTTTAAATAAATGTAAAATTGAAGAAGGATTAGAGTTAATTAAAGAATCTAATATTAAATTAGATAAAGTAGTAGTTCACGCTCCATATTTAATCAATTTAGGAAATATTGATTCAGTAAAGAATCAATTATCTAGAAATTTCTTATTATCTGAAATAAATAGAACTAATGCCTTTAATGTTAAATATATCGTTTTACATCCTGGACTTCATGTAAATAACGGAGTTGAAGTTGGTCTTAATAGCATTATAGAATCTTTAAACGATGTATTTAATCAAGATAATAGCGATGTAATCGTATGTTTAGAAACCATGGCTGGTAAAGGAAGCGAATTAGGTAAAACATTTGATGAATTAGCATTCATCATAAATCACGTTGATAAAAAAGAAAAATTAGGTGTATGTTTAGATACTTGTCACATTAACGATGCTGGATATGATGTTAATGATGTTGATGGAGTATTAGATGAATTCAATAAAATCATCGGTTTAGATAAATTAAAAGTAATTCACTTAAACGATTCTAAAAATATTAAAGGATCTCATAAAGATCGTCATGAAAATATTGGTTTTGGAACAATAGGTTTTGAAACTTTAAGAAAATGGGCTACAAACGAAAGATTAAAAGATATTCCTAAAATTTTAGAAACACCATATGTAAATGAATTTCCACTTTATAAAAAAGAGATAAGAATGCTTAAAAGCGGTGTATTTAATGAAAATTTGAAAGAAGAATTAAAATAATATGCCTTTAATTCTTACTAATATGTGCCTAATTTATGGCGAAGATAACAAAATTTTACTTCAAGATAGAGTGAAAAATGATCGGCCAGGATTAAATCTTCCTGGAGGACACGTTAAAGAAAACGAAACATTAATCGAATCTGTAAAAAGAGAAATTAAAGAAGAAACCAATTTAACGTTGCTCGATGTTGTATTTGTAGGAATTTATGAACGGTTTATAAAAGAAACAAATACTAGACATCTTGCATTATTATATAAATCCAACAAATTTGAAGGCGAAATTAATTCAAATAGTGAAGGGATCGATAAATTCTACGATATCGAGCAATTAAAAAACCACAAGTTGAGTGTGGATTTAGATAAGATATTAAAAGTTTATAATATCGATATTAATTAGAAATCTTAGACATTGCTAAAATTTCTTTCTTTAATTCTTCAAAAGCGTCTTTTTCTTCAATTACTCTTATTTTTTTACCATTTTTAAATAAAATGTAGTTAGATTTACCTCCAGCTATACCAATATCAGCATTTTCGCCTTCTTTAATACCATTAACGACACATCCCATAATCGCAACTTTTAAATTAATATTATTCGTTTCTAAGAAATTTAAAGTTTTTCTAGCTAAAGTTTCAGTATCGTTAACCATGCATCTTCCACACGTTGGACAACTTATTAAGGTTGGATAGTCTTTATATAAATTTAAATCATGTAATAGTCTTTTACATGTTAAAATTTCTTCTTTTCTTGAAGAAGTTAAACTAATTCGAATAGTAGAACCGATACCTTCAGATAATAAAATGGATAAAATAGCACATGATCTTATGATTCCGATCTCTTTAATACCAGATTCAGTAATACCGATATGAAGAGGATAATCGCATTTTTTAGCTAATAATCTATAAGTTGCTAAACTTATCATTGGATCGCTATCTTTAACACTGATAACAGTATTATAGAAGCCTTTACTTTCAAAATAAGTAATATATTCAATAACTTTATCTACCATTTGTAATGGAATATCTATATTTTTATCAATTTCAATAGAACCACGATTAATTCCTATTCTTATAGCAGTACCTTTTTTAATAGCTAAAGATAATAATTCATCCAAATCATCATTGTTTTTTGTATTTCCAGGATTGATTCTAACTGCATCTATTCCTTCATTAATCGCTTTAATTGCATATTTTAAAGAGTAGTGGATATCAGCAACTAATGGTATAGTCGTATTTTCTTTAATATATTTAATTGCTTTAATATCTTTATCATCTAATATTGAAATACGCATTATTTTAGCACCTAGTTGTGAACAATCATTAATCTCTTTAACTATAGCTTTTTTCTTGCTAGTCTTATTTTTACACATCGATTGAATTAATACATTATTATCTCCACCTAGTGTTAAATTGCCTATTTTTATTGTTCTAGTTTCTTCTCTATTCATGTAAATTATTATATATTAAATG